>DATHGS010000176.1:0-6115 GCA_035490155.1 Candidatus Methylomirabilota bacterium
CAGCGACTCGGTCGGAACGGCCATGGGCTACTACGACAGCACCAAGCTCCCGATCTACAACTATCTCCATGCGAGGGGGGCGCCACGCTATGTGATCGCCGACCAGTTCTTCCAGGCGGCGTTCGGCGGCTCCTATCTCAACCACCAATACCTGATCGCCGCTCAGCCGCTCCTCTGGCCTGACGCGCCAGCGACGCAGCACGCCCGCCTCGACACCGCGGGATTCCCGCGTGGAACCAACAATCCGTACCCGCTCTACAAGGCAAACCAGACGTCGGTCGATGGCAACGTGACCCAAGTGTGCGGTGTGCCCACGACGATCGCGGGCCTCGCCTGCGGCGACTGGGCGGTCAACACCCTCCAGCCACCGTGGGAGCCACAGGGCAGCTTCGGCGCGGCCGAGCCCGCCACCGACGACACGAAGACCGCGCTCAACATCGGCGATCGGATGAGCGACGCCGGCGTCAGCTGGGCGTGGTATGCCGGCGGTTGGGACAACGCGAACGGCAACAGGACCGGGGCTGGCTGGACGAACGGCTCCAACGGAACCTCCTGCACGGACCCGAACGTGTCGACCGCCGACGGGCAGTATCCGAATTGCCCCGACTCGAGCTTCCAGTTCCACCACCAGCCCTTCAACTACTTCTCTCGTTATGCCCCCGGCACCGCCGATCGGGACGCTCACCTGAAGGACGAGGTCGACTTCATCGCCTCGGTCCAGAACGGGACCCTGCCGCAGGTCAGCTTCGTCAAGCCGCTCGGCAATGAGAACGAGCATCCTGGCTACTCGAGCGAACCGAACGGCAGCGATCACCTCGTCGACCTGATCAAGGCGATCGAAACTGGGCCACAGGCTGGCAACACCCTGATCGTGGTCACCTATGACGAGTTCGGCGGCAGCTGGGATCACGTCTCACCGCCCGGCCTCGGCGCCAGCGGCGCCAGCGATCAGTTCGGGCCCAGCACCCGGATCCCGGCCCTCCTGATCGCCCGCAACTTCACGTCGTCAGGCGTCGACCACACCGTGTACGACACCACGTCGATCATGGCGACGATCGAGCACCAGTTCGGCCTACAGCCGGTCGACGCGCGCGTGCCGGACGCGACCTCGCCGGCCGTTACTCCGCGCGACAGCCTCGTCGCCGATCTGAGGAACGCGATCTCGAAGGGTGGCTCGGGCCACTGATCGAGCACCGACGCGACAAGCACGCGAGCTGCGTGGTCCGACTCTCGTCGGGCCGCGCAGCTCCCAACAGCGCAAGGTCATGAACCCGCATCCGTCGGCGCCGCATGACGCCGCCACGCCGCCGGGCACCGTCATCCGACGACTCCAGGCTGTCGACGACGCCCAGATCGATGGGCTGTCCGACCTGCTGATCGACTGCGTCGATGGCGGCGCCTCGGTCAGTTTCATGCACCCGCTCGCGCCGGCCAAGGCGGTGGCCTTCTGGCGCCGCGTGGCGGCTGGCGTCGCCGCCGGTCAGCGCGCGCTGCTGGTGGCCCAGGACAAGACGGGCATCGTTGGCACGGTCCAGCTCATGCTGGACCAGCCCGAGAACCAGCTGCACCGGGCGGACCTTTCCAAGATGCTCGTCCACCGGCGCGCCCGCCGCCAGGGCCTCGGCGCGGCCCTGATGCGAGCCGCGGAGCAGATGGCTGTCGACTGCGGCAGGACGTTGCTCGTCCTCGACACCGTGACCGGCAGTGACGCCGAGCGCCTGTATGCCCGGCTGGGTTGGGTCCGCGTCGGGACGATTCCGGATTACGCCCTGCTATCGCATGGCGGGCTCTGGGGCACCACGCTGTATTACAAGGCGCTGTGACCGGGTTGGTCGGTGCGTTCAGGCAGGAGCGCCGCGATCATTCCCTCGGCGACGAACCGCCCATACCGCTCCAATGGCCAGCGCTGACGCAGCACGAGCAGTTCGTACAGTTCCGGTGAGCTGTACGCCCACAGGACATCGCGGGCATAGTCGAGTGTGACTCCATCGCGAAAGTCGCCGCGCTGGAACAGCTCTCGGGCGTTGTGCTCCATGCGCGCGAGGCGGACGCGATCCAGCTCTTCGAGCACCGATGCGATTTCCGGGTCGGTGGCTGCGGCAGTCCGCATCAGGAGCGCGATGGGTGCCGCCAGCGGCGCAACCTCAGTCGTGAAGGCGCCCCAGCGCCGCATCACCGTGTACGGATCTCGTTCGAGCGTCCGCATCTCGTCGGAGCGCTGCTCAGCTGGAACCGGTCCGGTGCCCTCCAGCCCCTTTTCCGAGATCGCCCGGACGAGACCGGGCTTGCCTCCGAACCCCTTGTAGATCGTCTCGACCGAGACGTCCGCTGCCTCGGCGATGGACGCGATCGTGGTCCCCGCGTAACCACGGTCGAGAAACAGATCCCTCGCCGACGCGAGGATCGTTTCGCGTGTCCGGAGAGCCTGCCGGCGGCGTCGGCTCGAGTCGTACCTGCGTTTGGGCTTGACAGGATCCCCCGTTCCTTCCATAGTCATGTATCCATTCTATAACACTGTAGCGAAATACTTCAAGAGTCTGGAGCAGCAATGACTGAGATGACGGGCGAGGGCCCTCGGGCATTGGTCAAACGCCTGACCGAGGCCGTGAACGCCCATGACCTGGAGGCGCTCACCCGCTGTTTCGCCGAGGACTATCGGAACGAGACGCCGGCGCATCCCGCGCGGGGGTTTCGGGGCCGGGCGCAGGTCCGCCGCAACTGGGAGCAGATCTTCGCTGCCGTGCCCGACATCACCGTCGAGGCCCGCTCGATCGCCGACTCGGATACGGTCTGGTCCGAGTGGGAGATGCGCGGAACCCGTCGGGACGGATCGCCTCATCTCATGCGGGGCGTCGTGATCTTCGGAGTCGAAGGAAGCGAAGCGACGTGGGCTCGCTTCTATCTCGAGCCTGTCCAGGAGGGCGGCGGAGATGTTGACGAGACCATCCGTCGGGCCGTGGCCGTCGGATCGAGCCCAGACGCCGCGTCGGAACGCAGCCATACGGAGCTCGGTCGATGATCGTCGTCGCGGGCGGCACCGGCACCCTCGGGACTCGACTGGTGGCCCTGTTGGGAGATCGTGGGCTTGATCTCCGGATCCTGACCCGACACCCGGACAAGGCTCGGTCGCTCGTCGGGAACGAGGTTGAGACGGTGCCGGGCGACGTGACTGACGCGCCCACTCTCGAGCGCGCGGTAGCCGGGGCCCGCACCGTTGTGTCGGCCATCACCGGCTTCGGTCCGGCCAGGGATATCAGCCCTCGGACCGTCGACTGGCAGGGAAACGCGAACCTGATCCGGGCGGCCAGGGCCGCCGGCGTCGAGCACTTCATCCTGCTCTCCGTCTGCCAGGCCGCGCCGGACCATCCGATCGAGCTCTTTCGGATGAAATACCGGGCCGAGGAAGAGCTTCGCGCCAGCGGTCTCGCCTGGACCATCATCAGGCCGACTGCCTACATGGAGACGTGGGTCCATGTCCTCGGAGACCCGCTGCTCCAGACGGGCAGCACCCGAATGTTCGGCCGAGGGAAGAATCCCATCAATTTCGTCTCGGCTGACGACGTCGCGGGGTTCGTCGACCTTGCCGTGATGGATCAGGCGATGCGCGGTGCCACCGTCGACGCCGGCGGACCCGAGAACCTCACCATGACCCAGGTTGTCGAGACCTTCCAGGCCGTGACCGGCGCGCGCGGCAAGGTGAGCCACGTTCCCCTTCCGATGCTGCGGGTGATCTCATCGCTGATGAAGCCATTCAACCCCACGATGGCTGGATTGGCCGGGGCGTCGGTCGTCATGGACACACGGGACATGACCCTGGACGCGTCCGAGACACGCGCGCGGTACCCGTCGGTCGCCTTGACGTATCTGGCCGATATCGTCCGGAAGGATTACTCGGATCGATCGTCCAGCGCGCACCGGGACGGGCAGGGGCGGGCCTGAGAGTTCGGCGTCACATCTCGCCGGGGTCCGTGGGCCGCCGTCGACGCAGGAAGCTCGGCACCTCGAGGTCGACCTCCTCGTCGGTTGGCGTGCCGGCGGAACGCTCGTGTCTCGACGTCGGCGGCGGTTCGTCGGCCTGAGCCTCTTCGACGAGTGCCTCGGCCCTCGGGCTCGAGGCGACAACCGGCCGGCGCTTCCGCCCGCCGTTCACGGCTAGCGCAGGTTCCATGGGCTCCCGTGCGGGTTCGGGACGCTCGGGAAGCTCGGCTCGCTCGGGAAGCTCGACACGCTCGGCCACCTTCGGCTCGACGACCTTCCGCTCCCGCCGCCGTGTCTCGGCATCGGCGCCCTTCGGCCACGCCATTCCGGTTGCGATCAGCGTGATCACGACCTCCTCGCCGGCAGGCCGATTGAGGCTCGCCCCGAAAATCACGTTGGCGTCCGGGTCGGCGCTCGCCCGGATCTCATCGGCCGCCACGCGCACCTCGCGCAGCCGCAGGTCGGCCGGCCCGGAGACGTTGAACAGGATCTCCCGCGCGCCGTCGATGCTGGCCTCCAGCAGCGGGCTCGAGACGGCCTCGCGTGCAGCGTCGATCGCCCGGTTCTCACCACTACCGCGGCCCAGGCCGATGAGGACTGGCCCGGCGTCGTTCATCACGGAGCGCACGTCGGCAAAGTCGAGGTTGATCAGGCCGGAGCCGCTCAGCAGGTCGATGATGCCTCGCACCGCCTCGAGGAGGACGTCGTCGACGATCCTGAACGCATCGACCATCGACGTGTCGTCGGCGACGACGTCGCCAACGCGGGCGTTCGGGATCGTGATGATCGCATCGACGCTTGCCGCCAGGTCGGCCTCGGCGGCGTCGGCGATCCGTCGTCGCTGAGCGCCCTCGAAGCTGAAGGGCTTCGTCACGACCGCGATCGTCAGGGCGCCCTGGAGTCGCGCGTTGGCGCCGACGATCGGTGCGGCACCCGAACCCGTTCCGCCGCCGAGACCGGCAGTGATGAAAACGAGATCGGCACCGGCGACGGTCCGAGCGATCTTGGCCTCGTCCTCCTCGGCCGCCCGTCGCCCGACCTCCGGGTCACCTCCCGAGCCGAGGCCGCCCGTGATCGTCTCGCCGATCCGGACCTTCGTTCGGGCGCTCGACCTGCGAAGCGCCTGTGCATCGGTGTTGCAGGCGACGAAGCTGACGCCGGGAAGTCCCGCGTCCACCATCCGATCGACAGCGTTGCTGCCGCCGCCACCGACGCCGACGACCCTGATCGCACGCGTCTCCGGCCTCCGCGTACGGCGGATCCAGCCTGGGATCAGCACGATCAGGCGAAGCGCGAGCAGCCCGCCCAGCACGATGGCGGCGAGCAGGACGACGGTCTGGACAATGTCCGTCACCGTTGGAGTCTAGCAACGGACACCACCCGTCAAACACGAAATCGGTACTGTCGGGATGGTTCCATCGTCAGGTGAGACACTGGGACCAGGAGGCGAATCATGCGGGTTGCGGTGACGGGCGGGAGCGGCAAACTCGGCCGGGCGGTGGTGGGGGAGCTGCTCGACAACGACTACGACGTCGTGAACCTGGATCGCGTCCCATCGAAGGATCCACGCGCGCCGTTCACCCAGATCGACTTCACCGACTACGGAGAGACCGTCCAGGCACTCAGCGCGATCGACAGCCGGTACGACCACGTGGATGGCGTCGTTCACCTTGCCGCGATCCCCGGACCCGGCATGGCCCCCAACGCCACGATCCTCGCGAACAACGTGACCTCGTCCTACAACGTCTTCGCAGCTGCCCACGCAGCCGGCATCAAGACCATCGTCTGGGCGTCGAGCGAGTCGCTCCTCGGCCTGCCGTTCGACATCCCGCCGCCGTACATCCCGGTGGACGAGGACTACCCGGTCCGACCACAGAGTGCCTATGCCCTGGGCAAGGCGCTCGACGAGGAAATGGCGCGGCACTTCTGCGGCTGGGACCCCGAGCTGAAGATGATCGGGCTGCGGTTCTCCAACGTGATGGAACCGGCCGATTACGAAGCCTTCCCGAGCTTTGACGCGGACCCCAGCCTGCGGAAGTGGAATCTGTGGGGGTACATCGACGCGCGCGACGGTGCCCAGGCAGTGCGTCGAGCGCTTGAACTCAAGACGACAGGGATGGACGTGTTCATCATTGCG
>DATHGS010000177.1:0-3016 GCA_035490155.1 Candidatus Methylomirabilota bacterium
CGAATCCGCCTCTGCGGGTGGGGAGGCGCCATCCAGCGCGCTCGCGTCCACGGGCGGAGGGGCGACCACAGATACCCGCGTTCCGCTCTCCTCGCTCAGTCTCGCCATTTGCAAACCCCTGGTCTCTCAACTGTCGCCGCATTGGAGTGCGGCCAGTATGGTGGATGCCGTACAGCATATTGACGGTTGCATTTCGGTGGAATAGTGTTCAGCCCACCGCCGCCTGTTCAGTATGTTGGACAGGTCTCGAGCGGGTCAAGGAGGAGGGAACCAGTGTCGCGGTTCCGATCGATCGCCATCGCGGTCGGCCTGATCCTCGTCGAGACCGCGTGCAACGCGGCTCCGAGCATCTCACCGGCATCGAGCAGCGGCGCTGCCGCCTCGGTACCGGCCGCCACGAGCAGTGGCCCGGCCCCGAGCGCGGCCGGCCCTGCCGCATCACCGGGAGACAAGTTCAAGGGCGTCAATGTCAACATCCTCACCTTCAACGGCCCGCAGGTCGCGGAGCCACTCCAGCGGCGCGCGCCGGACTGGGAGAAGCTGACGGGCGGTCACGTGAACGTCGTCGCCGTCGGCTTCCAGACCATCTACGACAAGGCCCTGCTCGACGCGTCGACCGGCACCAACGCCTTCGACGCGTATGTCTTCAACCCGCAGTGGCTGGGCGACTTCACGGGCCCGGGCTACCTGCTGGACCTGACGGATCGCGTCAACAACGACCCGCAGCTGAACTGGCAGGACATCGGGCCGTTCTTCCGCGATTTCAACGCGAGCTACAACGGCAAGGTCTACACGATCCCGCTCGACGGCGACTTCCACATGGTCTATTACCGCAAGGACATCCTGGAGAAGGACGGGGTCAAGCCGCCGGCCACCTGGGATGACTACCTCACGATCGCGCAGAAGTACAACGGGCAGGATCTCAACGGCGACGGCCAGCCGGACTACGGCTCGTGCATCGCCAAGAAGAAGGGCGCCCAGAGCTACTGGTGGATCATCTCCGTGGCCGGTGGCCTGCTCCAGGCCAAGGGCACCAACGAGGGCGCGTTCTTCAACACGACTGACATGAGCCCGCTGTTCGGCCAGAACGAGGCGATGACCAAGGCCCTCGAGACGTATGCCAAGACGGTCCAGTTCGGTCCACCCGATGAGCTGAACATGGACGTCGGAGGGTCCCGCGGTCTCTTCACGACCGGGCGATGTGCCCTGACGATGGACTGGGGCGACGTCGGCACGCTCGCACCCGGAACGTTCGCCGAGGACAAGACCGGCGCGACGATCACCCCTGGCTGGAAGCAGGTCCTCGACCGTGCAACCGGCAAGCTCGTCGCATGCGACGCCACGACCTGCCCGAACGCGGTCGACGGCGTGAACTACGCACCGTTCGCCTCGTTCGGTGGATGGTCCGGCGCGATCAACGCCAAGTCCCCGGCAGCAAACCAGGACGCCGCCTACGACTTCCTGTCGTACATGAGCTCACCGGCGATCTCGGGTGTCGACGTGACCCTCGGCAAGACCGGCTACAACCCATACCGGACGTCACAGTTCACCAACATCCAGCCGTGGCTCGACGCCGGCCTCAGCCAGGCCGCCGCCGAGAACTACCTTGGAGCCATCAAGGCCAGCCTCACGAACGCGAACATGGTCCTTGACCTGCGGATCCCGCTGACGAAGCGCTACGAGCAGGATGTGCTCGACACCGCGTTGGCCCAGTATCTCGCCAAGGAGCTCGATGCCTCCGCCACCGAGTCGGCCATCGCGGACGGCTGGAATGCCATCACCGACGAGGCCGGAAAGGACAAGCAACTCGCTGCCTATGTCGCCAGCCTCGGCGTCCAGCGATAGCTCATTCGAACCCGGGCCCACGGGGCCGGTCCCATCGGGATCGGCCCTTCGGGCCCGGGCCACTCGTCGGGCGACAGACACGCTCGACTCGTGGCGCTCCGACGGTGCGGCCAGATGGCTCTTCATCTGGCCGACCGTGCTCCTCATCCTCATCCTCTCGATCTTTCCGCTCGTCGCCTCGATCGCGTTATCGCTTTCCAGGCTCGCGTTCCACCAGGGCGGCGTCGACCTCAAGTTCATCGGCTTTGCCAACTACCAGCAGCTCCTGTTCGGCCTCGAGCGGTCGCATTTCCTCGGTGTCCTGAAGTCACCCTCCCCGCTCGGCTGGGCGATAGTCATCGCGACCGTCGGGCTCAGCGCCTACGCCTGGGTCCGCGCCGCGCGCAGCGGCCGCGTTCGCCCGATCGGGCTGGTCCTTCGGCTGATCGGCGGCGTGCTCCTCGTCGGGTTCGTCTGGATCGTCGTTCAGGCCCTTGTCAGCGACGGTGGGCGCCCGGGGGCGCTCATCGTCACCCTGATCTTCGTGTTCGCCGGGATCGTCTTCCAGTACGCGCTCGGCCTCGGCCTGGCGATGCTGGCGGTGCAGCAGGTACCGTGGCGCCGCTTCTTCCGGATCGTCTTCCTCATCCCCCTGACGATCACCCCGGTCGGCGTCGGCTACATGTTCCTGATGATGACCGACACGTCGAAGGGTCCACTCGAGCCAATCTGGGTTGCCCTCGGGCTGCGCAACTTCACCTGGGTCACGGACCCGTGGCTGGCCCGCCTGGCCGTCATCATCGGCGACACGTGGCAGTGGACCCCCTTCGTGTTCATCGTCCTGCTGGCCGCCCTCGAGAGCCTCGACCAGGAGGTTCGCGAGGCCGCCCTCGTCGACGGTGCGGGCCGCTGGCAGAGCTTCCGCCACATCACGATGCCGGCGATCCTGCCGGTGACGACCACGATCGTCCTCATCCGGCTCATCGAGGGGTTCAAGATCATCGACATGCCGAACATCCTCCTCGGTGGCGGTCCGGGCACCGCCACCCAGTCGATGACCCTCCAGGCCTATATCGACTGGAACACCCTCAACCTCGGTCGGTCGGCCGCGATCGCCTACCTCCTGCTGATCCTCGTCTCGGTCGTGGCGACCGTCTACGTCGGCTTCGTCCGCCGACGGGTCACTGACCTC
>DATHGS010000178.1:0-9019 GCA_035490155.1 Candidatus Methylomirabilota bacterium
GAATCGATCGACGACTTGATGATGCTGGTGATCTCGTCGGAGCGAATGGCCATCAAAGGTCTCCTACAGGGCGCCCGAAGCGAGCTGGTTCCGCAGCCGCTCGAGGCGGCCCCGGACGCTCCCGTCGAGAAGGCGGTCACCGACCCGCACGACGACGCCGCCCAGCAGGGACGGGTCGACGGCAGTCTCGAGCGCGATCTTCCCGCCCGTCAGCTCCTCGAGGCGGGCGGTTATCGCCCGGATCTCGTCGGCTCCCAGGGGGACGGCGCTCGTTGCGGTGGCGTGGGTCAAACCATTGCGTTTGTCGTCGAGCCGCCGGAATTCGATGGCGACGCGTGGCAGTTGCTCGATCCGGCGGCGCCGGACGAGGAGCAGGATGAGGTTTCGGACGGGTCCGCTCAGCTTCGCGAAGACCTGCTCAGCGACTGACACGCGCTCCTCGAGCGGGATCGCCGGGTTGGCGAGCACGCTCTCCAGCTCACCTGCCGTCGAAGTCTCGACGGCAGCCTCGAGCTCCTTCCGCCACGTCTCGACCGTCCCGTCACGCAGGGCGATCTCGAACGCGGCGTCGGCGTAGCGGCGCGGGGCGGAGTCGCGTCGGGCCATCAGCTACTCGAGCCGCCGGCCGGGCCGCTCGTCTCGGCCAGGAACTCGGAGACCAGGCGCTTCTCGCGCTCGCCGGTCATGGTCTCGCCGACCACCTTGCCGGCCGCCCGCAGGGCGAGATCGGCGACCTCGTTGCGGACCTCGGAGATGGCCCGCACCTTCTCGGACTCGATCTCGGCAGCGGCGCGCTCGCGCATCCGTTCGAGATCGGCCTTCGTTGCGGCGATGTCGGCGTCGCGGGTCTCCTGGGCCACCTTCTGGGCGCGGGCCAGGATCTCGTTCGCCTCGCGGCGGGCCTCCTGGAGCGCGGCGACGCGCTCCGACTCGGCGCTCTCGCGGTCCCGACGAGCCTGCTCCGCGTCGCGCAGCCCTTCCTCGATCCGGGCTTTGCGGTCGGTCAGGATCTTCGTGATGGGATTGAACGCGAACTTCCAGATGATCGCCAGGAACAGGACGAAGTTGGCCGCGGCGATGATCACCTGGAACAGGTTGATCTGGAACAACGCCTCGGTGGCGTTCAGGCGGACAGCTTCGTTCCCGGCACTGACCGCGACGGAAAGAAGATCCACGATGGCTTCTCCGTGCCTCCTGGCGGGCTAGATGAAGATCGCGAGGAGACCGACGACGATCGCCAGGACGCCGAGGCCCTCGGCGAATGCGGCGAGGATGATCGCGATACCGCGGATCTGGCCGGCCGCGTCGGGGTTGCGACCGATCGCCTGGGCAGACATGCCAGCGAGGATGCCGATGCCGATGCCGGGTCCGAAGACCCCGAGGGCGGCAAGACCGGCGCCGATGTGCTCCATTCGAGACTCCTCCTGCTCCCCCGAGCGGACCGCCCGGGATCATCTAGACCGTGGTTGGGTTGACTGGGCTGCGGCGGGTCAGTGGGCGGGCTGGAGCCCGGACGGCTCCTTCCCATCGATCAGGTCGATCGCCTCCTCGGCGATATGGCCTTCTTCCTCTTGGTGGCTCTCGATGGCCAGCACGATGAAGATCAGCGTCAAGACGCTGAAGATCAAGGCCTGAATCGCATTGAGCATCAGCTCGAGGGAGATCAGAAGGACCGGGATGAGGCTCACGGTGAGGGTCGTGATGACGCCGAGAGCGACCTCACCGCCGTAGATGTTGCCGAACAACCGCATCGACAGCGTGACCGGCTTGACGAACTCGAGCATGAGCTCGATCAGGCCGACGAACATCGCGAGTATGCCGGCGCCGATCCCGTTGCGGAACTCGTACAGGGGAAAGAACTTGCCAAGATAGCCGCCGAGGCCGAG
This sequence comes from Candidatus Methylomirabilota bacterium, assembly GCA_035490155.1. Lineage (GTDB taxonomy): Bacteria > Chloroflexota > Limnocylindria > Limnocylindrales > CSP1-4 > CF-46. The sequence continues at coordinate 1,887 of DATHGS010000178.1, forward strand.
CTTTCGGATTCCCTCGATGTGGAAGATCGAGAAGCTGACCAGGGCCATCCCAATGGTGATATTCACGTCACTCGATGGCGCGCGCAGCAACGGGATCTTGCCGACAGGTGGAACCAGTCCGACCCAGTTGTCGAAGAGGATCAGCAGAAACGCAGCAGCGAAGATCGGGATGTACGGCCGGGCTGCCGGACCGGCAATCCCGACCCCGAAATCGCTCAGGAACTCGTACACCGCCTCGAATACGTTCTGGCCGCGGCCGGGAATGAGCTTCGCGCCGCGGACCATCAGGATCGCCCCAGTAAGCACGACCGCCATGACGATCCACATCGTCAGGATCGTGTTGCTGATGCTCGGGTGGACATACACCGCGACTGGCGGAGGCGGCGGCGCCGACGGGTCGAAGTCGATGACGGGGTGCGGCGCTGGGAATTCGAGGCTGTTCTGGATGAAGCATGCCGGGAACGCGCAGGGCTCGCCGGCGACTCCGTCGCGCGGGACCTGGGGAAAGGCGACGAACGCGACGATGTCGAGGAGGATGACCCCGACGATCAGTCCGACCCACCGTGGAGACAGCCGGCGACCCGGCTTTCGCTCGGGTGTCGGCGCAGCCTCGGAGTCTCCCGCGACCGTGTCGGTCGCGACCTGCTCGCTCGACAACGCTCCCTCCACCTACATACAGGAGCGCGGCTGTGCGCCGCGCTCGGTCTCGTTCATCCCTGCCCGTCGACGGGCTATTTGATCGTCTTGAGGAACCTGCTGACCAGCCGGATGATCATCACCGTTCCGGACCCGGCACCGATGAGGAAACCGACGATCACGAAGATCGGCAGGGTCCCGAGTTGCGCGTCGACCCATCGGCCGATCAGTACGCCGGCGAGGGTCGTGATCAGGAGCGAGATGCCGATCTCGGAGAAGAGAGCGGCGTACGCCCCGCCTCGGCCGGGCTCGATCACGGTTGACCTGACAAAGCCGCGGCAGTATAGCAGCTGCCATTTCGCAACCGCCACCGGCTGAGCGTGGAAACGACTCGTCGAGCCTCGCCGTCCACCTCTACGGCGACGGCGACGCGCTTGGCTCTGGCGGTGGTGTCGGGGCCGGCGTCGGGGCGGGCGTCGCGCTCGGTGCCGTCGACGGGCTGGGGCCCGGCCGGAGGGTTGGAACCGGTGTCGGCCGTGCCGTTGGCCTCGGCGTATGGGTTGGATTAGGGGTCACCTTGGCTGCGGGGGCCGTCGGGACCCGTGTCGTGGCCGCCGGACCGACCGTTACCGCGGGCGCCCCTGATGTTGCCTCGCTCGGCAGCGGCTCGCTCGGCGAGCCCGAATCGGTCGGGGCGGCCGGCGTATCGGTCGGCGCGTCGCCCTCACCGGTCACGAAGCCCTGGCCGACCGAACCGGCGGGTGTGCCTGTCGCAGACAGCACCTCGCCGTCGAGCTGGCGCGACCTGAGGGCGAGCGTCGTCACGGCGATGATCACGGCGACAAGGGCAACGGCTCCCGCCCACCGTCGCTGGGCTGCCAGGGCTCCCGACGGACGAGCCGTCCGCCGGCGTCCAACCGGGCCGTCAGCGGCACGGCCGGTCGGTGCGATCGCGCCCTGCGGCTGAGCGGACAGCACCGAATCGGCATTCGACGACGCTTGCGAGACGACGACGCGAGTCGGAAGGGTCGGCGGCGGCGCCCCAGGGACGCCGATGCGGTAGGCGATCTCGTCCTCTGCCGGCTCGGGCAAGAGGAGGTCATCCGTATCGGCCGGATCGGTCTCCCGGCCGAGGGCGGACCGTACGAACCACATCCCGACCGACTCGTCGATGACGGTCGGCAGCCTGATCGATCCGTCGGCGGCGCGCGGCAGGAACCGCCAGACGATCGCGACGAAGGCGATGACGACGAACGGGATGATCAGCGCTTGGAGTGGCATGGCACCTTGGTCGGGCCGGACGCTCCGGACGCCCGCCTCCGCCCGATCCTAGCATCGGCTCGGGTCCGCGCCCATCGGGCAGGACCGCACCACACCGCACCGTCGATCAGTCGGAGCGTCCCTCGCGGGCGGCCTTGAGACCCGGGTCGGGTGCCTTTTCGCCGGGGCTTCCATTGCCGGCGACGCCGACCCGGGCAAGCAGGAACAGGAGGAGGCCGATCAGGACGAAGACGCCGACGAACGCCAGGAACTGGTTCGCCCCGGAGAGGAACAGTGAGAGGAGGCCGAGGACGATGCAGACGGCATAGATGAGCACGACCGTCTGGCGATGGGACAGGCCGACGTCGAGCAGGCGGTGATGAAGGTGGCCGCGATCCGGCGAGAACGGCGAGCGACCCTGGACGAGCCGCCTCACGATGATCCAGAAGGCATCGATGATGGGCACGCCGAGTACAAGCAGGGCGATCGCAACCTTGGCCGTCCCGAGAATCGACAGGATGGCGAGCGTGTACCCGACGAACATCACACCGCTCGTACCGATGAAGATCGAGGCTGGTTGGAAGTTCCAGCGGAGGAACCCGACCAGCGCGCCGGCGAGGGCGAAACACAGCGCGGCGATGAACGGCTGGGCAATGCCCGCCGACAGGCTGATCGTCCCCAGCGTCAGCGCGGCGATGATGGCGACGCCGGACGACAGGCCGTCGAGCCCGTCGATGAAGTTCAGGCTGTTGATCATTCCGACGACCCACAGCACGGTGAAGCCGACTGCGAACGGCTGGGCCAGGAAGAAATCCTGCCCGACGGGGTTGTTCAGCCGGACGACGACGATCCCAAAACCGATGGCGATCGCGGCGAGGCCGAGCTGGCCGACGAACTGCCAGCGGGCGCGCAGGTCGAAGTAGTCGTCCAGGACGCCGAACACGGTGGCAAGGGCGCCGCCGAGCAGCAGGGCGACGATCCGGCGCGGATCGTTTGCCACATCCGGGGTCTGCTGCAACGAGCTGCTGTTGACGTTACTGAGGACGATCCCGACGACGATAAACGCGAGCGCCACGGCGACCCCGCCGCCGCGCGGAACCGGGACCGTATTTACTCGGCGCATGCCGGGCTCGTCGACGGCGTTCAATCCGAGCGCGATCCGGCGGACGAGGGGCGTCAGGACGAACGAGATGAGGGCGGCGGCGGCGAACGCGGCGAGCAGGTACGGCAGGGCGGCCCCGGCGAAGGCGGTCCATTTCACGCCGTCGGGAGTCCCGTCGGCATGAGCTCGTCGGCCAGTCCGGGGACCGGGAACCGGGCGCAGATGGCAGAGACGCGACCGGCCAGGCGAGCCTGCTCGGAGGCATCGTCGCGCCGCTCGATCGCCTCCGCGATGAGCGTTCCGATCTCGCGCATCTCGTCGGGGCCCATCCCGCGCGACGTCACTGCCGGCGTCCCGACGCGAATTCCTGACGAGGTGTTGGCCGGCTGGCTGTCAAACGGGATCTGGTTCTTGTTGACGGTGATCCCGATCTCGTCGAGCAGGTGCTCGGCCTCCTTGCCGGTGACCCCGAGCGGGGTGACGTCGGCGAGCATCAGGTGGTTGTCGGTTCCCCCGGAAACGAGCCGGATCCCCCGATCCGAGAGCGTCGCGGCCAGGGTCGCGGCGTTCTCGACCGTCCGGCGCTGGTCTCGCCGGAACGTCTCGCCGAGGGCCAGCTGGAACGCGACCGCCTTGCCGGCGATGACGTGCATCAGCGGGCCGCCCTGGACACCTGGGAAGACGGTCTTGTCGACGGTCGCGGCGAGAGAGCCCTTGACCGTCGGGTAGCGGGCTGGATCGACGCTGGCCGGCAGCTCGAGACGGCTGAAGATGAGCCCTCCACGCGGGCCGCGGAGCGTCTTGTGGGTCGTCGTCGTGACGATGTCGGCATGGGGAAAGGGGCTCGGGTGGACCCCGGCCGCGACCAGCCCCGCGATGTGGGCCATGTCGACGAAGAGCAGCGCCCCGACACCGTGGGCGATCGCCGCCATCCGCTCGAAGTCGATGATCCGCGGATAGGCCGACGCGCCGCCCACGATCAGCTTCGGGCGGACCTCCGAGGCCTGGGCCTCCAGCGCGTCATAGTCGATCCGCTCCGTGTCCTGGCGGACGCCGTAGGCGTGGACCTCGTAGAGCTTTCCGCTGAAGTTGAGCTTCATCCCGTGAGTCAGGTGGCCGCCCTGGTCGAGCTTCATCCCGAGGATCGAATCGCCCGGCTCGAGGACGCTGAAGTAGGCGGCCATGTTTGCCTGGGCCCCGGAATGGGGCTGGACGTTCACGTGCTCCGCCCCCGGGAAGAGGGCGAGAGCCCGCTCCTGGGCGAGCGTCTCGGCGACGTCGACGAACTCGCAGCCGCCGTAGTAGCGCTTGCCGGGCAGCCCCTCGGCGTACTTGTTCGTCAGCCAGCTGCCCTGCGCCTCCATCACCGCGGCCGACACGTAGTTCTCGCTGGCGATCAGCTCGATCTTGTCGTGCTGGCGGCGACGCTCGCCGATCATCGCCGCCCACAGCTCGGGGTCGACCTCGGAAATGGGGGCGCGGTCGAGGCCGGTCCGCTCGGAGATGCTCATGCCTCGGCTCCTTTGTTCGCGGCCGACGGGGTCGCGGCTATCTTCCCACGAACGCCGCGGCTCACGACGTCGAGTTGGGCTCCGGCAGCGACGCCGAGCGGAGACAGGCGACGATCTCAGCGGCGTCGATCGCGCCTGCGCGCAGGATCCGTGGCGGCTCGACGGTGCAGTCGACGACGGTCGACGGCGGCCCACCGCGGCTCGGGCCGCCGTCCAGGACGAGGTCGACCGCGTTGCCGAGCTGGGTGAGGATCTCGGCCGCCGTTCGCGCTTCGGGCAACCCCGACACGTTGGCCGATGTGACCGGCAGCGGTCCGAGGGCGGCAGCCAGGGCCCGCGGCGAGGGGTGATCCGGCACCCGTAATCCGATCGTGGCTCGACCGCCGGTCAGCTCGGCTGGGAGCGCGACGCCGGGCCGCTGGGGCACTACCAGCGTCAGGCCGCCGGGCCAGAACGCCGCGGCGAGGGCGGCCGCGGCCGCCGGCCACTCAGCCAGGGTCGCGGCCTGGCCGGCTTCCGCGAGAAGCAGCACGATCGCCCGGTCCGTGGGGCGGCGTTTGGCCTCGAACAGACGCTCGATGACACCGGCGACCGACAGGTCGACGCCGATGCCGTAGACGGTGTCGGTCGGCATGGCGACAACGCCGCCGGCACGAAGGATTCGGACCGCCGACGCGCGACCGGCATCGTCGTCAGGGACGACCTCGGCGCTCACGCCGGTGCCGGCAATCGGTCCACCGGGGCAGCCGCAAGCGCAGCGATCTCCGCATCGGGGGCAGAGGTGATATCCGCAGAGAGGCCTGCCGTGACCCGGGCCTCGCGAGCTGCCTCGGCGAGCTCCGCCGCAGCACGTGCGGCCTCCACCGGTCCGGTCAGCACGAGCTCCTCGATGAGCTGGGCGGCCCCGTCCTCGCCGAGCGGTGGTGCGATGTAGCGGGCGGCCGCCCTGACAGGCAGCGGCGCATGGGGCATCGCCGCCCCGTGGCCGACGGCGGCGATCATCTCGAGGTCGTTGAACTGGTCACCGATCGCCAGGACCGCCCCGAGCGGCACACCCGCCCGGCGGGCGAGCCAGCGAACCGCGGCGCCCTTCGAGACGCCGGGCGCGAGGAACTCGAGGAAGCGTGGGTGGCTGATCGTGACGTCGGCCCGACCGGCGAAACGCTCTCGGGCGAGATGGAGGACCGCTTCATCCATCGGTTCCTGGGACACGGCGATGACCTTCGAGATCGGCCGCCTGACCCAGGCGAGCAGGTCGTCGACGAGGACCGCCCGGCCACCGAGGAATGCGGAGTAGTCCTCAGCCCTCGCGTCCGCGGCCCGGATGATGAACCGCTCGAGGTGGTTGAGGTGCGGATCGAGCCCGATCGAGCGGGTCCACTCGATCGCCTCGCGGGTCACATCGGCAGGCAACGGCCGGTGGACCAGTAGCCGCCCGACCCGCCCGTCGTCGGTCGTCGGCATCTCTCGGATGAGCGCGCCCTGGTAGGCGACGATCGGGTCGGTCAGGCCGAGCTGGCGGGCGTATTTGAGTGCGCTCCTGGCCATCCGACCGGTTGCGATCGACACGGAGACGCCCTGGGCGACCGCGGCGACGATCGCCCGACGGGTACGCTCGGGCAGGACGAGGTCGTCACCGATGAGGGTCCCGTCGAGGTCGAGGGCGAGCAGCCGGATCGGCAGGAGTGGGTCCACAGAGCGCGGCTCCGGCACGCCGCGTGGCGTCCCCCGGCCAGCACCTCGAGTGGAAATCCCCGTCGTCATCCCGGTCCCCGGGCGACCCGCAGGATCCGCGGCAGGCCCGCCAGATCGGTTTCGACGGACGCGAACCAACCCGGAAGCGCGGCGGCGACCGCCTCCGGCGCGGCCGAACCCTGGTCCGCCCCGATCTCGAGCAGGGCGACCCCGTCCGACGCGAGGACGTCCGGCAGGAGCGCAAGGAGGCGGCGAATGACGTCCAGGCCGTCGCTGCCGCCGTCGAGGGCGGTCCGCGGCTCGAAGGACGCCGCGACCGGCAGACCGTCGATCGCCCCGGTTCGGACGTACGGCAGGTTCGCGAGGACGATGTCGAGCGGCGCCCCATCGTCGGGCAGGACCGGTGGCAGCAGGTCCGCCTCGACGAACCGCATCCCCTCGGCGGCGGCGTGCCCGGCGGCATTCTCGCGGGCCAGCTCGAGCGCGTCGGCGGAGTCGTCCGTGGCGAGGATCGTCACGTCGGTGCCCACGATCACCCCGCTCCGCCGCAGCTCGACTGCGAGTGCCACCGCCACCGCTCCGCTGCCGGTCCCGATGTCGGCCAGCCGGATCGGCGGAGCGACCGCTCTCGGATCCAGGCCCCGTCGCCGGGCCGCAGCAGCGAGCCGGTCCATGATCTCTTCGCGGCCCGCCTCGACCAGCCGCTCGGTCTCCGGCCGCGGGATGAGCGCCCGACTGTCGGTCGCGAAGGCGAGACCGAAGAACTCCTTGATCCCGCGGATGTACGCGACCGGTTCGCCCGTCGCCCGTCGGTCAATCGCCGCCTCGAAGCCTTCGCCCACGCCGTCACCGATCGGCATCTCCGGATGGGCGATCAAGCGCGTCCGCTCGGTCCTGAGAAGGTCGGCGAGAAGCACTTCGGCGTCGAG
>DATHGS010000179.1:0-8068 GCA_035490155.1 Candidatus Methylomirabilota bacterium
TCGCCGCCGAAGGATCGCGCGCACCAAAATCGGTGAGCAACGAAATGAGGGGACCCGGCATAACCCGATAGTAGCCGCCAAGGCGCGAGGTCCGGAGGTTGCGCCGCGGGGCCTTCAGAACCGCCGCTCCGCTCAGGTCGCCGCAGGGGCGGTCCAGGCGAAGGCGCCGTCGAGCACCGGAGCGAGCGGACTCAAACGTCCGTGAGCGAGGAGCACAGACGGCAACGCACGCCTGGACGTCCATGCGGCGACCGGAGAATCCGAAGCGGCGCCAGGATGAGTTCAGTCGCCGCCGCCGGTACCGGCCCAGCGTGTCCGAGCGCAGCCGAGTCCCTGTGGGTTATTGGCCGCCGCGCGCGACTCGGTCGAGGGGCTACAGCGGCCTGCTGCCAGACAGAAGCATTAGGACGACCATCACGACAAGGAGGAACAGCACAAGCCCGGCTAGGAAAACGGCTGCCCCGCGGGTTCTTTCGTCCATCTAACGAAGCATGGGCCGCCGCTGAGAAAAAGGTCAACGGCAAGCCCACTCAATCTGAGACAGGCCGGACTCCCGCCAGCATTTCGACATCCGGCAGTTCTCGACCGCCCGATCAGGACTAGCGCCGAGACACCGAAGGGCGCCTAACCTTCGGTCCGGGGAGGCACTGATGGGAGGAGGCTCATCAGTGCAACCTTGTCCGTGTCGGAGGCTTGGCGCCGCTTCGGTGGAAGTCCGTGATGGCGGGAGGAGAGAGAACGCCACCACGGGGTGTATTCAATTCGGTGGCGGGCGGCTCGCCCGCGAGGTCAATGCGTCTGGCTGGTGTCGTCGCCGCCGAAGCGGCCGGTCTGCCGCATCTGGCGAAGGAAGAGGAGCTGGTTGATCTGCTTGAGCGTCCAGTGCGCCTCGCCGACGGGGATCCCCGCCATGAACGCCGTGAGGTTGGCCGCCTCGTCAGGCGCCATCCCCTTCAGCAGGAGGTGACGGTAGGTCGATCGGGTGGCCAGCGACCGCTGGGTCTCCACCGGGAGCTCCGTGGTCGATGTGACGATGCCCGACCCAGACACGGCCGCGGAGGCCGCCGCGAGGACCGGCCAGGAGGAGTCGTCGCGAGACGATCGTCCCTGACCCCGAGTACCTCGACGAGCCTGGCCTGCCATGGGTCACCGTGCCGTCCTATCTAAGAGTGGGTGGGCTGTTTCCGGGTTGACGTTTATCCGCGGCTGCCGTTGCGACGGGACCGGCGCTCTGTGTTGTGACGGTTCACTCGCGCCGGTGCGGTAACTGGATGTTCGGTCGACTCCGGGCCATGGACGATGACCCATCAGTCCTACGGTCGGCGGTACTTCAGACGATGCGCTCCCCCGTTCGGCCTACTCCTGCCGGGTAGACTCGCCACTGTGCGCGTTCGGATCCTTGAGCTGCGATTGATCGCGGTCGCCCTGACTGCCTGTTGGACGCTGACCGCGGCCCTTCTCCTGGTCGTCTACCGACCGGGCGGACCGGTCGATATCGCAGTCGGAATCGTGGCAATCGGGCCGATCGCGATCGGCCTCGCCGGGCTCAAGTGGCCGCCGGCGACCCACGGCCAGCGGGCCTTCGCCTCGATGACCTGGCTGGGGCTCGGGTCGCTGCTCGTCCTCGTGCCGTCGATCGTCGGTGTCTACAGCCAGCTCGTCGGTGGGGGGGCCCAGACGCTCGTGCCATCGCTCGAGGCTGCCTACCCGTGGGCCCTCGGCTTGCTCGGGACGAGCCTCTTCGCCGGTTTCGGGATCGCCCGTCGGGCGCTTGGTGAAACGTCGATGCGGCGGGGTCGCCTCGTCCGTGGCGTTGTCGTTGCCGTCGTCCTTGCCCTCGGCGCCGGGTCGCTGTTCACCGTCGCGGCATTGGCCAACGAGCTCGCGCTGCGCGACAAGCCGACGGCATCCTCGCGGTTCGGCCCGACCGACACCGAGCGGGAGCTGCCGCTGTGCGACGCCCCGCTGACGATGGCCGCCTCGGCCAGGGTCGAGTTGTCGCTCGATGGCGATCTGGACGGTCGCTCGATGGGCAGCGTCGACCTCGCCGGCGATCGATCCGGGACGGACTTCCGCTGGCTGGCATACGAGGCGACGACGAGTGAGTTCGGGCTGCGCGGACAGGCCCGGATCGGCGAGCACGCGTGGGTCCGCGATCCGTTCGGCGGCTGGCGTTCGGCGACGATCAGCGAGGTCGATGGCGGAACGATCGACAGCCAGGCGATCGTCCTCGCCCTGTCGACGAGCCAGCGCGCCGCGGCCGAGCTCCACGGGGTCGACGTCGTCGAGGGCGCCCGGGCCCGGCACTGCCGGATCGCGATCGATGGACCGACATTCCGGCTGGCCTTCCCGGAGGTGACATGGCTCGTCGGGACGAACGAGATGACCCGTTGGCGCGGCCAGCTCGACTACTGGATCTTCCTCGACGGCGAAGTTGGCCAGGTCGTCGGCAGCGTCAACGGCGACGCCGGGGCGATCCGGGAGGGCGCGCTCCAGGCGACGATCCGGATCGACATGCGAGCCACCGACCGCGGAATCGCGGTTCACCTCAACCCGCCGACTCCCTGACGAGCGGAGACCGACAGCACGTGGACGACGAGCCCCGCTCAGGCAAGCGCGACCGGCTGGCCAGGATCACCAGGGTCGTATCGCTGCTGCGGGCTCATCCGGACGGCATGCCGATCCGCGACATCGCCCGCCGGATCGACGTGTCGGTGAGGACCGTCTACCGCGATCTCACCGCGATCGAGGGCGAGATCGGCATCGCGGTCTGGTCGGACGACGGTCGCTGGGGCCTCGCGACGGACGAGTTCCTGCCCCCGCTGAAGCTGACCCAGGACGAGGCCATGGCCGTCGTCCTGTCGGCCCGGCTGATGGTTCGCTACGCCGACAAGTACGACCCTGATCTCGGTTCGGCGTTCGAGAAGCTCGGCGAGGTCCTCCCGCGGGCACTGGCCGAGCACGTGGCGCGGACGCTCGACGTCCTGTCGCGCCACCCGCGCGACGAGCGCTTCAGCCGCCACGTCCAGCTCCTGACAAAGGCCTGGGCCGAGCGGCGGATCGTCGCGCTCGATTACGAGCCAGCCCACTACGGCCCGGAGTCGGCGCCACGTTCCGCCCGGGTTCGGCCCTATCTCATCGAGCCGTCGCTCCAGACCCACGCCCTGTATCTCGTCGGCTTCGACGAGACGCGCAACGCGATTAGGACCTTCAAGATCGAGCGGATCCGCGAGGTCTCGCTGACCCCGGACAGCTTCGAGGCGCCGGCGGCCGGCCTCGTCGAATCGATGTTCGATCGAGCCTGGGACATCATCGCCGACCAGGATCCGGTCGAGGTCGTCGTCCGCTTCTCGCCGACAGTGGCGGCCCGCGTCCAGGAGGCGCGCTGGCATCCGTCGCAGCGGGTCGCGGTCGAGAGCGATGGCTCGCTGGTCTGGCGGGCGACGGTCGCCGGCACAATCGAGATCCGGCTGTGGGTCCTGTCGTGGGGCGACGATGCGGAGGTCATCGCGCCGGCCTCGTTGCGTGACGACGTCGCGGCGACCCACCGCCGGGCGGCCGAGCGGTACGGGGCGCCGGGCGAGTCTGGCGCGCCCGGCCTCTCTCGCGTGCCCGGCGCGAGCCGCTGAGAGCTGCTGATGGCCCGTCACCCGTTCACCGCCGTCAACCTCATCAGCGACCCGATCCACGGCTACGTCGAGCTGACGAAGCGGCTCTCGCGGCCGGAGTCGGACGCCGCCGGGCTGCCGGCCGAACACGTCGCCGAAGAGGACCTTCTCGACACCGCCTGGGTCCAGCGCCTCCGCCGGGTCAGCCAGCTCCAGAGCGCCCGCTGGGTCTTTCCGACGGCCGAGCACTCGCGGTTCACCCACGGTCTCGGGGTCATGCACGAGGCGGGCGTCTGGGCCCGTTCTCTCTACCCGTCGCTGAGATCCTCGCTCGCCGCCGCCGGCGAGCCGGTTCCGTCCGAGGGGCTCGTCGTCGAGACGCTGCGGGTCGCCGGTCTCCTCCATGACGTCGGCCATGGGCCGTTCGCCCATTTCTTCGACGAGCACGTGCTGCACGCCTTCGAGGCGCCGACGGACGGGCGCCGCACCGCCGGCAAGCGGCTGACGCACGAGGACCTGTCGCAGCTGATCGTCGAGCGCGAGCTGGGCCCGCTGATCGAGGGTCTTCGCAGGGCGCCCGGCGCGGTTGCCGCGCGAGACGCATTCGCCGACGGCGAGTCGATCGACCCGCGCTGGGTCTCGTTCATCGTCTCGAAGCCGGCCCTCGTCGATGCCGCGATGCCGCGCTGGGTCCGCTGGCTGCAGCCGCTATTGTCCGGCGTCTTCACCGTCGACAACCTCGACTACGTCCGACGCGACGCGTACATGACCGGCGTCGCGATCAATGTCGACGTCGAACGGTTGCGGCGCTACACGTTCATCGGGCCGCGCGGGCTGACGCTCTACGAGCCGGGTCTCGGGGCGCTCGAGATGTTCCTGACCGCCCGCCTCTTCCTGTATCAGCAGGTCTACTTTCATCGGACGGTCCGGGCGATCGATCTCGACCTGGCCGAGGTCTTCGCGCCGTCGATCCGGGCAATCTTCGGTGACGGCTCGCCGGCCGATCAGCTGGCGGCCTTTGCCGACCTCGACGAATACGCGCTCCTCCACCAGGCTGCTCGCTGGGCCCGCGGGGAGTCGGTGGCCGACCGACCGACCGACGGCGACGGCCAGGTCCAGCCCGCGGTGGCCGAGGCTTGGCGGGCGATCCTCCTTCGCCAGCCGAGCTGGCGGGCCGAGGCCGAGATCCGCGCCGAGTACGAGGCGGGCGAGATGCCCGAGGCCGCGATCGCGACCCTCGGAGCGGCCGAGCCGGGCGTCGTCGCCATCGATCTCGCCGTCGTCGACGCCCGCCCGGCCGACGCCACCGCGACCGACTCGCTCCTCGCGGTCGAGGCTCGCGACGGCTCGCCGATGTCCCTTGCCCGGTCGCTCGGGCGCCTGCCGGCATATGCCCTCATCGCCCGCCGCTACCGGCGCCTCGCGCGGTAGCGAGAGGTTCCTCGCTTCCGCCGCCTCGCGGCGGGCGCACCTGGCCAAATACGCATCGGGTGGGCCAAGTGCGGGGGGCGGCGCCTTATGGCGTGGGGCTGCCCGTGCCGCTCCTACTTCTTCGGCGGGTTCACCGTCGTCCCCGGGATCAGGCGCGTCCGGAGTGCGTCCTGGCCGCCGGGCAGGACGTCGAGCGGATCGATCCGGGCGATCTCGAGGGGCGGCAGCCGCAGGTCGTGGAGGATGTCGGCGCGGACGCCGAACGTCGTCGGCTCGCGCGGGCTGAACAGCCCGAAGTGGACGTGACAGCCGGACGCGTGGCCGGTCATCCCCTCATAGCCGATCAGCTGGCCGGCGTGCACGACGTCGCCGACCCGGACAACGACCTTGCCGAAGTGGGCATAGATGCTGCGATAGCCGTCGCCGTCATCGATGACGACCGCGAGTGGCAGGTCATTCCACATCGACTTGCGGTCGAGAAGCGCGTAGTAGCGGCTCAGGTCGCCGACCCAGCCGATGTAGTCGTCGAAGTGACGGCCGGCCGCCAGGACAACGCCGTCGTGAGCGGCGCGGACCCGATCTCCACAGAACGACGCAAGGTCGACTCCGTCGTGCCACAGCAGGCCGTCCTTGATTCGGGAGCCGCCGGGGATCGCCTTGAAGGGCAGCGTGATCCGGCCGGGAACGAGCGGCCAGATGTAGCCGGTCAGCCTCGAGGGTGCCGGTGGCAGTCGCGCCGCGCCCGTTCCCGGGCCATCCGGATCGGTCGGGCGTGCATAGGCGAATTCGCGCGCAAGGGCCGGCCCCGGTCCGATCGTCGGCGACGACGGCGGGGTCGCGACGACGCCGCGGACCTCGCTGATCGGGGCGAGCGGCGGCGTCCGATCGGTGGAAGACAGCAGCACAAGCACGGCGACCGGAACAGCGAGAAGCAGGAGCCGGAGGTGACGGCTTGGGGGCACGTCGGGATGTTTACCAGAGGCGCGGCCATCGCGCAACGCTCACTTGAAACGCCGCCCACATCGGCTGCATCTACGGCCGCCGCGGGGTCGCCTGGCGAGCCGCCGACGACTCGGTGGGTCAGCGCCAGTGTGCGAGCAGCGCTTCGCCGGAACCCGTAAGCGATGTCTCGCCGGGCTCGAGCAGCAGGTGCTCGCCGCTACCGTGTGGCGACCCGTCGACGAGGAGCTCACCCCGGATGACCGATAGCACGGCCCGCCGGTCGAGGTGAAGATCGAGACCGCTTTTCCCCGGCCGGCACAGCTCGAGCCGGAAGGGCGCCGGAGGATCGATGAGGTCGACGCAGCCGACTACACTCGGCAATTGGCTGATCGCGACCGGGGCGTCGGGACGGATGGCGCGGCGGGCTTCGGCCAGGTGGAGCGGACGCGACCGACCCCAGTCGAAGACCCGGTAGGTCAGGTCGCTGCGCTGCTGGATCTCGTAGAGAAGGACCCCCGCGGCAGGCGCGTGGACGGTGCCGGGCGCGACGTCGATGACCGCGCCCGCGGTCACAAGTGAGAGGGCGAGCGCCGCGGCGACAAGGGCCCGGTCGCCGCTGAACAGGTCCTCGACCAACGTCGGATTCGCCAGCCCGAGGCCGACCGATGCGTCGGGTTCGGCCTCGAGGACGACCCATGCCTCGTGCTTGCCGACGGCCGCCGGGCCGTGAAGCTCACGGGCGAGCGGATCGTCGGGGTGGACCTGGACGGACAGCTGGGCAGCGACGTCGAGGACCTTGACGAGCGGCACCGAGTTCGCGACCCCGGCCTCCGCGAGGGTCCTGCCGTCGGGCAGCGTCGCATCGTCGCCGCTGACCCAGATCTCGCCGACCGGCTCGTCGCCAACCGTCCCGAATCGCCCTCCGCCCCACGGTCGCCCGACCCGCGCCGGAGTGAGCGCCCGCGGCGCTACCGAGGACACGAGCACCTGGTTGCGAGGGCGAGATAGCGGTGGCGGATCACGTCGCGATGATCATCGGCCGGACCGCGAGCCGTCAACGCGGCGCCCGGTCGAGAGCCACGGACCTCCCCGAGGGGTCGGGTATCATCGGCCCTCGCGCGCCCGTAGCTCAGTGGATAGAGCGACTGACTTCGGATCAGTAGGTCGGGGGTTCGAATCCCTCCGGGCGCGCCATCCAAACCCGCGCCTCGGCCGAGGCGATGAGCGGCAGGTACTCCTCTCGGGCGAGCATGGCGGCCCCGACGACGCCGCCGCGAACTCGGACACATCAGTTGAGGTTCTGCGCGATTTCGATCCGCCGCTCTTCTGTCGCTCGCGCCTGGGCCTCTGCTCGATTGGCGGCTGCTACCGTCCTTCTCGCGGCGTGCGGACCCATGACGCTCCAGGCGCCAACGCCGACTGGCGGCCCTTCGTCAATGCCCGCCGCGAGCCCGTCGCCCGCACCGACCGTCGCCGCGTCTGTCGTGGCCGCGATCTGCGCGCCGCCGGCATTCGCCAGTTGCTCCCACGACCTCCAGTTGGCCCTCACGAACGAATGGGAGTCGGGCGACCTTCTGGCGGTCTGCGACTACGGCAACGGAACAGGGGCCGTCCTCTGGGTCGACTCGGGAAAGGAGGCCGACGCCGAGGTGATCTGTTCGGGAGACGCTCTCGGCTCACCGCGCCGAGTCGTCCGGGTTGTCCGACTGCCGTAACGCCGCCGCTTGCTCACTTCGACGGCACGATCACCGTCAGCGCGGCCGGCCGGATCGAGGCCTTGATCGGCGTCACGCCGACGACGCTGCCGTCGATCTCGACGAGACGGGGCGGGTGCGTCTCGATCTTCACTTCCTTGGCGCGGGCGCGAAAGATATGGCCGGCGGAACTCTCACCAAGATGTCGCTGGCGGAGGGCTTCCCAACCCGCGAGCAGCCCGGGCAACGGCCCCGACGCCCGGATGACGATCACGTCGAGGGCTCCGTCATCCGGGTGGATCCCTCGATCACGTCGAGGGCTCCGTCATCCGGGTGGATCCCGAGGCGCGGTTCGATCGGCAGGCCCATCCCACCGAAGTTCGCGATGAAGAC
>DATHGS010000180.1:0-15230 GCA_035490155.1 Candidatus Methylomirabilota bacterium
ACGATGAAGCCGCGCATCCTGAGGCGCTCCTTCATCTCGTCGAGCGACTTCTTGCCGAAGTTGCGCATCCGGAGGAGATCGTCGTCCTTGAGCTGGAGCAGCTGGCCGACCTTGACGATGTTGTTGCGCTTGAGCGAGTTGTACGCCCGCATCGGCAGGTCCAGCTCCTCGATCGGCATGTCGAGCATGTTCGGAGGAAGCTGGGCCATGCCCGGCGCGGCCTGATCGCCCACGGCAACTGCCAT
Source organism: Candidatus Methylomirabilota bacterium (assembly GCA_035490155.1). Lineage (GTDB taxonomy): Bacteria > Chloroflexota > Limnocylindria > Limnocylindrales > CSP1-4 > CF-46. The sequence continues at coordinate 246 of DATHGS010000180.1, forward strand.
CCCTATCGAGACGAATGGGCGGAACTGGTTGACGAGGATCTCGGCGGAGCGACTCAGCGCCTCCTCCGGGGTGATCGTCCCATCGGTTTCGATCTCGATCGTGAGCTTGTCGTAGTTGGTCATCTGACCGACCCGCATGCCCTCGACCCAGTAGTTGACCTTGCGGACGGGGGTGAAGATCGCGTCGATCGCGATGACCCCGATCGGCAGGGCCTCGGCCCGCTCGGCGCCGAGGTAGCCGACGCCGCGCTCGACCGTCAGGTCGAGCTCGATCGTGACGTCGTCCGTATCGAGCGTCATGAGCACGAGCTCCGGGTTGACGATCTCGACATCGGCCGACTCGGCGATGTCGGCGGCCGTCACGGCGCCGGCGCCGCTCTTGATGAGCCGGAGCTGGACCGGATGGGTCGCGAAGCTCTTGATCCGGAGCTTCTTGATGTTCAGGACGATCTGGGTGACGTCTTCCTTGACGCCGGGGATCGTCGAGAACTCCTGGTACACGTCACGGATCTGGACGCTCGTCACGGCGGCGCCGTCGAGCGACGACAGCATGACGCGGCGAAGGGCGTTGCCCAGTGTCACGCCGTAGCCGGCCTGGAGCGGACCGGCTTCGTACTTGGCGTACGTGCCGGCCTCTTCGACTGGCTCGATCTGCGGATTCTCGAGTTCGATCATGAGCGGGGCTTACCTCGAGTAGTACTCGACCACGAGCTGCTCGTTGAGGTCGAGCGGCATCTGGTCGCGGCGGGGCAGGTCAGCGACCGTCCCCGCCAGGTTGGCGGCATCGATCGAGAGCCACTCCGGCGCCTGGTGCGAGCGGAGCGTCTCCTTGGCGATCTTGAAAGGCTCGCGGCTGCGACGCGACTCACGGACCTCGATCTTGTCGCCCTGGCGAAGCTGATACGAGGCGATGTTCGTCGGGGTCCCGTTGATCGCGAGGTGGCCGTGATTGACGAGCTGGCGCGCCTGGGCTCGTGACGTGGCCAGGCCCATCCGGTAGACGACGTTGTCGAGTCGCAGCTCGAGATGGCGCAGCAGGCTCTCACCGGTCACGCCGGGTCGCGCCTCGGCATCGATGAAGTAGTTGCGGAACTGGCGCTCGAGGACGCCGTAGACGCGGCGGACCTTCTGCTTCTCGCGCAGCTGGAGACCGTACTCGCCGACCTTCCGGCGACGGACGCCGTGCTGGCCGGGAGGCGACGGCCGACGCTCGAAGGCGCACTTCTTCGTGTAGCAGCGCGTTCCCTTGAGGAAGAGCTTGGCTCCCTCGCGGCGGCAGAGACGACAGACGGATTCGGTGTATCGGGCCATTGCTTCCTGTCTCCGCCTAGACCCGGCGCCGCTTCGGGGCGCGGCAGCCGTTGTGCGGGATCGGGGTGATGTCCGTGATTGCCGTCACCTCGAGGCCGGCGGCCTGGAGCGACCGGATCGCCTGCTCGCGGCCGGCGCCAGGACCCTTGACGTAGACCTCGACCTGGCGCATGCCGTGCTCCATCGCCCGCTTGGCGGCGCCGTCGGCCGACAGGGCGGCGGCGTACGGCGTGCTCTTGCGGGAGCCCTTGAAGCCGGCCACGCCGGCCGAGCCCCAGCTGATCACGGCACCGGCGAGGTCGGTGATCGTGATGATCGTGTTGTTGAAAGTCGCCTGGATGTGGACGTGCCCCTGGGGGACGTTCTTCCGTTCGCGGCGGCGTTGCTTCACCGCCCGCTTGCGTTCGGCCATGCCTGTCGTCGTCCCTCGTTACTTCTTGCGCCGCACGCCGACCGTCTTCTTCGGTCCGCGTCGCTGACGAGCATTGGTCTTTGTCCGCTGGCCGCGCACCGGCAGGTTGCGTCGATGGCGCACCCCGCGATACGAGCCGATCTCGATCAGGCGCTTGATGTTGAGCGCCACCTCGCGCCGGAGATCGCCTTCGACCTTGTAGCGACGATCGATGAGCTCGCGGAGGCGGTTGACCTGCTCTTCAGTCAGGTCGCGCACCCGCGTGTCGGGATTGACGTTCGTCTGGGTCAGGATCTTCGTCGCCGTGGGCAGACCAATCCCGAAGATGTAGGTAAGGGAGATCTCGACCCGCTTCTCGCGGGGGATGTCGACGCCGGCGATGCGTGCCATCGGTTACCCCTGCCGCTGCTTGTGCTTCGGGTTGGTGCAGATGACCATCACCGTCCCGTGACGGCGGATGACTTTGCAGTTGTCGCAGCGCGCCTTGACGGAAGCTCTGACTTTCAACGGATCCTCGACTCGTGTGTATGTGGCGGACCGGTGGTCCTGGTTTACTTCAAGCGGTACGTGATCCGGCCGCGGGTCAGGTCGTATGGCGACAGTTCTACCCGGACGCGATCACCCGGCAAGATTCGGATGAAGTTCATCCGGAGCTTGCCGCTGATGTGGGCAAGGACGCGGTGGCCGTTCTCCAACTCGACGGCGAACATCGTATTCGGGAGCGGTTCGATGACCGTTCCTTCAACTTCGATCGCGTCTTTCTTGGCCACGGGCGTCGGTGTTCCCTTTCTCAACATGAGTGCCGGCCCGAGGGGCCGACACACGAACGCGTAGCTTATCAAAACTGGCCGAATGCGGCAAATGGGCCGCCGCCGTCAGACGGTCGTGAGGATTTCAGGCCCGTTTTCCGTTACTGCGATGGTGTGCTCGAAGTGGGCCGCCAGCGAGCCATCGCTCGTGACGACCGTCCAGCCGTCCGGCTTGATCTCGACGTCGGCCCGGCCGAGCGTCAGCATCGGCTCGATTGCCAGGCAGATGCCCGGCGCGAGGGCCAGCCCGCGGACGCCGGAGCGGTAATTCGGGACCTGCGGCTCCTGGTGCATCTCCGTGCCGATCCCGTGGCCGACGAACTGGCGGACGATGCCGTAGCCGCGCGGCGCGGCGACGTCCTCGATCGCGGCCGAGATATCGCCGATTCGGGCGCCCGGGACGGCCACGGCGATCCCGGCCATCATCGCCAGGCGGGTCGATTCGACGAGGGCTTCGACCTCTGGTGTCGGAGTGCCGACGATGAACGTCCTCGCGCCGTCACCGTGCCAGCCGTCGTAGATGGCGCCGGCGTCGATCGACACGATCTGGCCGGTCTTGATCGTACGATCGCCGGGGATGCCGTGGACCACCTCGTCGTCGATCGAGATGCAGAGGCTCGCCGGGAACGGGTTGCTCTTGTGGCCGTAGCCCTTGAACGACGGGATGGCACCGGCGGCCCGGATGTGGCGCTCGGCGATCCGGTCGAGGTGACCGGTCGAGATGCCGGGCTTCAGCTCGGACTCGACGAGCGCCAGGACCTCGGCAACGATCCGGCCGGCGGTCCGCATCTTCTCGATCTCGCGGCGCGACTTGCGGGTCACCATCACACGATCCGCTGCGGCGACGGCGTCATCTCGAGAGCCCGAAGCAGGCGTTCACTTACCGCGGAGATCGGTTCACGGCCGTCGATGATCTGCAGGACACCGGCCTCGCGGTAGTAATCGACGACCTCCATGAGTGGCGGGATCTGCTCCTTCATCCGCGCGCGGACCGTGTCCTCGTTGTCGTCGGGGCGCTGGACGAGGTCCGAGCCATCGAGATCGCAGACCTCGTCGACGACGGGTGGGTTCGAAGCGAGGTTGTAGACGTGGCCGTTCGCGCGACAGATCCGGCGATTGGACATGCGGCGGACGAGATCCTCGGTCTCGACCTCGATGAAGATCGCCCGATCCACCCGACGGCCCGCCTCGCGGAGCGCCCGGTCGAGGGCGACTGCCTGGACGCGCGTCCGGGGGAACCCGTCGAGGACCGCGCCTGCCTTCGCGTCAGGCTTCTCGAGGCGCTCGAGGAAGACCCGGACCATCGTGTCGTCCGGGACGAGCTGGCCCCGGCTCATGTACCGGTCCGCCTCTCGCCCGAGCGCCGTCCCGGCCGCGGCCGCCGCGCGGAGCAGGTCACCGGACGCCAGGATCGGCACGCCGAGTGCCCGGGCCAGGATCGGCGCCTGAGTCCCCTTCCCGGCCCCAGGGGCACCCAGGAGCACTACCACGGTCATGCTTGAGCGCGGTTCAGTTTCTCGGCGTCCATGGCGCGTCGAGCCCAAGGCGCCCGCGAGGACGCGAGCGAGCGCACTTGAACGTGCGTAAGCGAGCGCCCGGAGCGGGCAACGCCGGGATCAACCGTCAGGGACGCCGAGGTCACCTGATAAAGCCCTCGTAGTTCCTCATTAGCAGTTGTGCCTCGATCTGCTTCATCGTCTCGACGACGACACTGACAACGATGAGGAGGCCGGTTCCGCCGAGGGCGATCGTCGAGATCGCCGGGATCAGCAGCCCGAGGACGGACGGTGCGGTCGCGATGACGCCGAGGAAGAGGGCGCCGGCGATCGTGATCCGGGTGACTACTCTCGCAAGGTAGTCCTCGGTCGGGCGGCCCGGCCGGATGCCCGGAATGAAGCCGCCGTTCTTGCGAAGCTGCTCGGCGGTCTCGCCCGGCTTGAAGGTGAACGCGGTGTAGAAGTAGGTGAAGCCGACCGTCAGCAGGAAGTAGAGGGTGACGTACGGAATCGAGTGCACGTCAAAGAAGCCGACGATCCCCCGGGCGATACTCGCGACGAAGCCCACCTCCGAGTTCTGGAAGTAGGACGCGATCTGCTGGGGGAACAGCAGGATGCTGATTGCGAAGATGATCGGGATCACGCCTGCCTGGTTGACGCGCAGCGGCAGGAACGTCTGGCCGCCCTGGTACATCCGCCGGCCGCGGACGCGGCTGGCGTACTGGATCGGGATGCGCCGCTGCCCCTCCTGGATGTAGATGATCACCGCGACCGAGGCGATGGCCAGGATCGCAAAGCCGAGGACGAGCGACAGGTTCGGGGTCTGGATGAAGCCGCCGATGGCACCCGGCGCGCGGCTGACGATGCCGGCAAAGATGATGAAGCTGATGCCGTTGCCGATCCCCTTCTCGGTGATCAGCTCGCCCAGCCACATCAGGGTGATGGAGCCCGCAGTGAGCGTCACGATCTGGGTCCACGTCGCCGGATTCGACAGGTCGAAGCCCGTCGACAGCACCTTCTGCGAGTTCAGCAGGGCGAGGAAGCCGTAGGACTGGAGGAGGGCCATCGGCACGGCCAGGTAGCGGGTGTACTGGTTGATCTTGTTGCGGCCGTACTCGCCCTCACGGCTGAGGGCCTGGAGGGACGGGATGACGCCCGTCATCAGCTGCATGATGATCGACGCGTTGATGTACGGGTTCACGCCCAGGGCGATGATCGAAAAGCTCGACAGGCCACCGCCGGACAACAGGTCCAGGACGCCAAAGATGGCGTTCGAGCTGATGAAGCTGGCGAGCTGCGCCTTGTCGACGCCCGGCACCGGGACGTGGGCCAGGAATCTGAAGACGATGAGGATCGCCAGGACATACAGGATCCGGCGTCGGATATCCGGCGCGCGGAAAGCGTTCAGCAGCGAATCGAACACGGACTACGAGTTCTCGTCGTCGGTTGAGTCGGTGTCCGCGGCCGAGCCCGTCTCGCCGGTGGCCTCGCCGTCGACCGACGTGTCGGCTTCGGCGGTCGAGTCGGTCTCGCCCGCGGTATCGGCCTCCTCGGCCGCATCGACCGTGCTTTCGGCGACAGGAGCGTCGGGCGCCTCAGGCGCTTCCTGCTGGGCCTTGGATGCCTTCGGGGGTTTGGCCGCCTTCGCGGTGCTGGCCGCCTCGGCCTCGGAGGCCTTCTCGGCTGCGACGGTCGCCCGGGCGACCCGCGCATCGGCCCTCTTGCCCGCGGCGGCTCGACCGGCAGCCGTCCGCGCTTCTCGCGGCTCCCGTGGCGACCCGTCGGTCCCGAGGGCAACCAGCTCCTCGGTCGGCACCTCGAGGACGGAGATCGTCCCCCCGGCACCCTCGATCTTGAGGACCGCCGACTTGGTGAATGCGTCGGCGACCACGAAGAGGGCTGTCGAGAGCTCGCCGTCGCCGAGGATCTTGAGCGGCTTCTTGAGCGTCCGCACGAGCCCGACGGCCCGCAGCAGCTCCTGGTTGACGGTCACCGGCGCCGCCTTCTTCGGCTTGCTCCCGGCACCGGGCATCTCGCCGCCTTCGAAGGCACCGCGCTCGGCTGCCGCGGCGATCGCCCCGACGTTGACGACCTCGTAGTCGACCTTGAACCGGTTCTTGAAGCCGCGCAGCTTCGGGATCCGCATGTGGAGCGGCGTCTGGCCACCCTCGAACCACGGCGGGATCGAGCCGCCGGCGCGAGCCTTCTGGCCCTTCGTGCCGCGGCCGGCAGTCTTGCCCTTGCCGGCGGCGATGCCGCGCCCGACGCGGGTCCGCGCCGTGTGCGAGCCGGGCGCCGGCTTTAGATCGTGGAGCTTCATTTGTTCTCCTGGGAATCCTTGCCCGTTCCCGGAACCTCCTCGACGGAGACGAGGAAGCGGACCTGGCGGACCATGCCGCGGGTTGCGTCGTTGTCGACGACCTCGACGGTGTGGCCGATCCGCTTCAGACCGAGGGCACGTACGGTCGCCCGGTTCCGGGCGATGTGGCTGATCGTGCTCTTGACCTGGGTGACGCGCAGCTTAGCGACCATCGCCGCCCTCCAGGGCCGTGGCCGCGGGCTGTCCCGAGATTCGGCTGACCAGCTTGATCCCGCGGCGCCGGCCGAGCTCCTCCGCGGAGTGGAGGCCGCGGAGCGCCTCGATCGTCGCCCGGGTCACGTTGACCGGGTTGGTCGACCCGTAGATCTTGGCGAGGATATCGCGGATCCCGGCCGCCTCGACGACGGCCCGCACGGAGCCGCCGGCGATCACGCCGGTTCCCTGTGAGGCGGGCTTGAGCATCACCTTGCTGGCCGAGAACTGGACGTTGACCTCGTGGGGGATCGTCGTCCCGACCATCGGGATCTTGATGAGGTTCTTCTTCGCGTCTTCGACGCCCTTGCGGATCGCCTCCGGCACTTCGCCGGCCTTGCCGAGCCCGGCACCGACGTGACCGGCGCCGTCACCGACGACGACGATCGCGCTGAAGCTGAACCGCCGGCCGCCCTTGACGACCTTGGCGACGCGGTTGATCTGGACTACGCGCTCCTCGAGCGCGAGCTTGTTCGGGTCAATCCTGGCCACGGGTGCTCCTTCCGATCAGAAGTCGAGGCCGGCTTCGCGGGCGGCATCGGCGAGCGACTTGATCCGCCCGTGGTACCGGAACCCGGCTCGATCGAAAACGACGCGCTCGACACCGGCGGTCTTGGCCCGCTCGGCGACGAGCCGGCCGACGACGGCGGCCCCTTCGGTCTTCGTTGATTTGGAGCCGCGAAGGTCCTTCTCGGCGGTCGAGGCGGCCGCCAACGTCCGCCCCGAGGCGTCGTCGATGACCTGGGCGTAGATGTGGACGTTGCTGCGGAAGACCGCGAGACGCGGCCGCGACCCGGTCCCCTCCAGGCGGAGGCGGATCCGGTCGTGGCGCTTGCGTCGGGCGGCGCCGCGGCTGGCGAGCTGCGTCATCGTCGTCGTTCCTTCGTCGTGATTACTTCTTGCCGCCGATCTTGCCGGCCTTGCCGGCCTTGCGGCGGATCTTCTCGCCGGCGTAACGCACGCCCTTGCCCTTGTAGGGCTCCGGCTTGCGTGTCGACCGGACCTGGGCGGCGATCTGGCCGACGAGCTCCTTGTCGATGCCGATGACCGCCAGGCGGGTCGGGTTCTCGAGCTCGAACGAGATGCCGCTCGGCGGATCGATCTCGATCTGGTGGCTGTAGCCGAGGCTGAGCTGGAGCTTCTCGCCGACCTTGACGGCGCGATAGCCGACACCGGTGATCTCGAGACCCTTGCGATAGCCGTCGGTGACGCCGACGACCATGTTGTTGACGAGCGTCCGGGTCAGGCCGTGGAGCTGCTTGTGGGTCTTCTGCTCCGTCGGCCGGGTGACGACGAGGTTTTCCTCCTCGCGCTTGACGGTCATGTCCGGGTGGAGCTCGCGGGTCAGCTGGCCCTTGGGCCCGGTGACCGTGAGGATCCGCCCGTTGATCGTCACGTCGACGCCCGACGGGACGGGGATGGGCAGGCGACCAATGCGTGACATCTTCGGCCTACCAGACGTACGCGAGGACTTCGCCGCCGAGCTCGGCCTTCTTGGCCTGCGCGCCGGTCATGATCCCCTGGCTGGTGCTGACGATGACGATGCCGAGGCCGCCGAGGACCCGCGGGATGTCCGTCTTGCGAGCGTACACGCGCAGGCCGGGCTTGCTGATCCGCTTGAGGCCGGACACAACAGGCACCTTGCCGTCGACGTACTTGAGGGTCAGGTGAAGGACGAGCCCCGGGCCGTCCTGCTCCTCGCGGACGTCGGCGATGAAGCCCTCGTCCTTGAGGATGCGGGCGATCTCGCGCTTGGTCCGCGACGCCGGCACGACCACTTCCGTGTGGCGTGCCCGCGAGGCGTTCCTGACGCGCGTGAGCATGTCCGCGATCGGATCGGAGATGTTCATCGGTTCCCTACCAGCTCGACTTCGTGACGCCCGGCAGCTCGCCGAGGAGCGCTCGCTCCCGGAAGCAGATGCGACACAACGCGAATCGCCGCATGTAGGCGCGCGGCCGGCCGCAGACGAAGCAGCGGTGGTACCCGCGAACTTCGAACTTCGGCTTGCGGTTCGCCTTTGCGATCATCGACTTCTTTGCCATGGTTCTCCCTCCCCGCGCCTACGAGGCGAAGGGCATGCCGAGGAGTTCAAGAAGCTTCTTGGACTCCTCGTCGGTCTTCGCCGTCGTCACGATGCTGATCTCGAGCCCGCGGAGACGGTCAACCTTGTCGTATTCGATCTCCGGAAACGCGAGCTGCTCGCGCATCCCGAGCGAGTAGTTGCCCCGCCCATCGAACGACTTGCTCGGGATCCCCCGGAAGTCGCGGATGCGCGGCAGCGCCAGCGTCGTCAGCCGATCGAGGAAGTCCCACATCCGCTCGCCGCGGAGGGTGACCTTGGCCCCGATCGTGTTGCCCGTGCGCAGCCGGAACTGGGCGATCGAGCGCTTGGCCTTCGTCACGATCGGCTTCTGGCCGGTGATGAGGGTCATGTCGCCGAGGGCCGCATCGAGCGCCTTCGCGTTCGACAGGGCCTCGCCCAGGCCGATGTTGACGACGATCTTGGAGACCTTCGGGACCTGCATCGGGTTGCGGTACTCGAACTGCTTCTGGAGCGCCGGGACGACCTCTGCCACGTAGCGCTCCTGCAGGCGACTCGTCACGACTTCACCTCCAGCTGCTCGCCGCAGTGGCGGCAGATCCGGACGCGCCGGCCGTTCTCGAGCTGCTTGTGGGCGATCCGCGTCGGCTTGCCGCAGTGACTGCAGACGAGCATCACCTTGCCGATTGCCAGCGGCTGGGCCAGATCGAGGATCCCGCCCTGCTGGACCTTCGGCATCCGGTCCGTCGCCCCCGAGCTCTGCCGCGGCTTGGTGTGCCGCTTGGCGATGTTGATGCCCTCGACGACCACCGATGCGGTCGCCAGCGGCGACGTGGTCGACAGCCCCGAGCCGTACTTCGCCTGGGTCTTCTTGAAGCCCTGCGGGTTGCGGACGATGCGCTCGACGACGCCGCGCTTCCCGGCATCCTTGCCGACGAGCACGACGACCGTGTCGCCGGTCCGGATCTCCGGGACCTTCGTGGCTCGCGTCGGTGACTTGTGAACGGTCATCACAGCACCTCCGGGGCGAGCGAGACGATCTTCATGTAGTTGCGGTCGCGCAGCTCGCGGGCGACCGGTCCGAAGATCCGGGTGCCACGCGGGTTGCCCTGGTTGTTGATCAGCACTGCGGCGTTCTCGTCGAAACGGATGTAGCTGCCGTCCGGCCGGCCGTATTCCTTGGCGGTCCGGACGATCACTGCGCGGACGACGTCGCCCTTCTTGACGGCGGCGTTCGGAATCGCCTGCTTGACGCTGGCTACGATCACGTCGCCGACGCCGGCCGAGGTCTTGAGCGAACGGCCCATGACCCGGATGCACTGGATCGACCGGGCGCCGGTGTTGTCGGCGACGCGCAGTCGGGACTGTGGCTGGATCACGCAGTCCCACCTTCGGCCGATTCGGCGGAAGCGGGCTCGTCGCCGGCGTCGGCCGTAGCGTCGTCGTCGGCCGTGCCCTCGTCGGCGCTCCCGCCGTCCCGTGCGTTGCCGGCATCGGCCTCTGTCGAGCCGTCGTCATGCGTCCGGCCCGGGTGGGCGGCCGAATGGATCGCCTCGGTCGTGGCGTCCTCGTCGGCGACGATCTCGCTCGGGATGCCGTGCGTGCCTGCCCGGGCCACGACCTCGATGAGGCGCCAGCGCTTCGTTGCCGACAGCGGCCGCGACTCCTCGATCATGACCGTGTCGCCGGTATGGGCGTCGTTCAGCTCGTCGTGCGCCTTGAACTTCGTCGTCAAGCGGATGACCCGCTTGTAGAGAGGATGGCGGGCGAGGCGCTCCACGGACACAACGATCGTCTTGTCCATCTTGTCGCTCACGACGCGGCCGACCTTGGTCTTCCGCTTGGTGGTCTGCACCTGGTTGTTCGCTCCTGTCATCGCGTGATCTCCGTCAGGCCGTCTGGCCGAGCTTGCGCTCGCGCTGAACGGTCAGGATCCGCGCGATCGTGTGCCGCGTTTGCGGGATCGTGCTGTAGTCCTTGAGCTGCCGGGTCGACAGGGCAAAGCGCGCCTGCCAGAGGTCCTGCTTGGCGTCCCGGAGCGCCTGCTCGAGCTCGCTGTCGGAGAGCGCTCGAACCTTATCGATGTCCATCGCTCGCCTCCGGCGCGTTGTCGCGGACGACCACCCGAGTTGCAACGGGCAGCTTGTGGCTGGCGAGGCGCATCGCCTCGACCGCCGACTCGTGGTCGACACCGGCCATCTCGAACAGGATCCGACCCGGCTTGACGACCGCGACCCAGTGGTCGGGGGCGCCCTTGCCGGAGCCCATCCGCGTCTCGGCCGGCTTCTTCGTCGCCGGCTTGTCCGGGAAGACCCGGATCCAGATCTTGCCGCCGCGCTTGACCGAGCGGGTCATCGCCCGCCGGGCGGCCTCGATCTGGCGGCTGGTGATCCAGGCCGGCTCCTGGGTGGCCAGGCCGTAATCGCCGAAGGCGACCGAGTGGCCACCCTTGGCGAGACCCGACATCCGGCCGCGCATCACCTTGCGGTGCTTGACGCGCTTCGGCATCAACATCGTCAGATCCCCCCGCCGACTGCCGCGGCCTGGGCTGCGGCGACGTCACGGGCGATCGTCCGCTCCGGGGCGATGTCGCCACGGTAGATCCAGACCTTGACGCCGATCCGACCGTAGGTCGTATGGGCGTGGATCTGGCCGTAGCTGATGTCGGCGCGGAGCGTCCCGAGCGGGATCCGGCCTTCGCGATCCCACTCGCGACGGCCCATCTCCGAGCCGCCGAGGCGACCGGCGACGGCGATCCGGACGCCCTTGGCGCCGGCCTTCATCGAGCGCTGGATCGCCTGCTTCATCGCCTTCTTGAAGGCGATCCGCCGGGTCAGCTGCTGGGCGATGTTCATCGCCACGAGGTGGGCGTCGAGCTCCGGCTGGCGGATCTCCTTGATCTCCAGCTTGACCCGCCGTTTCGTCAGGCCACCGATCTGCTGGCGGAGGATCTCGACGTTCGCCCCGCCCTTGCCGATGACGATCCCGGGCTTGGCCGTGTGGATCGTGACCGTGACGTGGTTGATCCCGCGCTCGATCTCGACGCCCGACACGCTCGCGTTGGCGAGCCGCCGCTCGACGAGCTTGCGGATGGTGATGTCCTCCTTGATGAGGTCGGTGTATTCCTTGTCGGCGTACCACTTCGCGGTCCAGGTGCGGGAAACACCAAGTCGGAAGCCGTACGGGTGGACCTTGCGTCCCATATCAGGCCTCCTGATCCGCGACGACGATGGTGATGTGAGTCATTGGTTTGTGGATCGGGAATGCCCGACCCTGGGCGCGTGGCCGCCAGCGCTTGATCGCCGGGCCCTCGTTGGCGTGGGCCTCGAGGACGACGAGGTCCTCGGCGGACAGGTTGTGGTTGTTCTCGGCGTTGGCCGTGGCGCTGTGGAGGACCCGCTCGATGTTGCGGGCGGCGTTCTGGGGCATGAACTTGAGCAGCGAGGCGGCCTCTTCCACCCGCCGACCGCGGATCGCGGCGGCGACGAGATTGGCCTTGCGGGTCGACCCGCGAAGGTACCTGGCAGTTGCGGAAACGCGCACTTGTGGCCGCTCCTACTTCAGCGCCGCGGACCGCTCGGTGTGCTTGCCGTGCCCGCGATACGTGCGGGTGTGGGCGAACTCGCCGAGGCGATGGCCGACCATGTTCTCGGTCACGTAGACCGGGACGTGCTTCTTGCCGTTGTAGACGGCGATCGTGTGACCGATGAACGTCGGGAAGATGACCGAGGCGCGAGACCAGGTCTTGACGACCTTCTTCTCGTTGCGCTTGTTCATTTCCTCGACCCGCCCCTGGAGGCGGAGCTCGATGAACGGGCCCTTCTTGATCGAACGGGACATGCTCTACCTCCTTCCGCTACTTGCGATGACGCGATCGGACGATGAGCCGTCCGGTCGTCTTGGACCGCCTGGTTCGATATCCCATGGCGGGCTTGCCCCACGGCGTCTTGGGCGGCATCCCCGTCGGGGACTTGCCCTCGCCACCGCCGTGCGGATGGTCTCGTGGGTTCATGACCACGCCGCGGACCTCAGGGCGCTGGCCCATGTGGCGGGCCCGACCGGCCTTGCCGAGGTTCTGGTTCTCGTGGTCGAGGTTGCTGACCTGGCCGATCGTGGCCATGCAGCGGAGCGGGACGCGACGCATCTCGCCGGACGGCATCCGGACCGTGGCGTAGTCGCCCTCCTTGGCGAGGAGCTGGGCGGAGACGCCGGCCGACCGGACGATCTGGCCGCCCTTGCCGGGGACGAGCTCGACGTTGTGGATCGTCGTGCCGAGCGGGATGTTGGCGAGCGGCAGGGCGTTGCCGACCCGCGCCTCGGCATCCGGACCGGAGACGACCACGTCGCCGACCTTCAGGCCATGCGGCATGAGCATGTAGCGCTTCTCGCCGTCACGGTAGAAGAGCAGCCCGATACGACCGGAGCGGTTCGGGTCGTACTCGATCGTCGCAACGCGGGCGGGAATGCCGAGCTTGTCGCGCTTGAAGTCGATCCGCCGATAGTGCTGCTTCTCGCCGCCGCCGCGATGGCGAACGGTCAGCCGGCCCTGGTTGTTCCGGCCGGAGCCGCGGGTCTGCGGCTCGAGCAACGGCTTGTACGGCTGGTCGGTCGTGATCTCCTCGAACGTCGACCGCGTCATCTGACGGAGTCCCGGCGAGGTAGCCTTGTAGGAACGCAACGGCATCGGTCAGACCCCCTCGAAGAATTCGATCTTCTGGCCGGGGGCCAGGGTCACGATCGCTTTGCGCCAGGGTGTCGTGTAACCGGAGATCCGGCCACGCTTCGTGCCGCGGCGCTTTTCCTTGGCCTTCGTCGTGAGCACGTTGACGCTGGTGACGGTGACCTTCTCCTTGGCGTAGAGCTCCTCGATCGCGGCCTTGATCTGGATCTTGTTGGCGTCGCCGTGGACCGCGAACGTGTACTTGCCGCGGGTCGACTCGTCGATCGACTTCTCGCTGACGACGGGCCGGATGATGATGTCGGGGGCGGTCAGGGCGGTCATGAGTACACCTCCTCCATCCGGGCGAGGGCCGGCTGCTCGATCAGGACGAGGTCGGCCTTGAGGAGGTCGACGACGTTGAGCGAGTCGGCCAGGAGGATCTCAACGGTCGGCAGGTTGCGGGCCGACAGCTCGAGCTTCTCGTCGCGCCCGGGGGCGATCACGAGAACCCGGCCACGGGCCTCCAGCGCACCGAGGACGTTGACGAGCTCGCGGGTCTTGATCGCATCGATCCCGAAGGTGTCGATGACCTTGATCGCCTCATCGCCGAACTTGGCGGTGAGGGCGCCGCGTAGCGCGAGCCGCTTCATCTTCCGAGGGAGGCGCTGCTCGTACGAGCGCGGGTGCGGCCCGAACACGGCCCCACCGCCGCGATAGTGCGGCGCGGACTTGGAGCCCTGGCGGGCCCGGCCGGTGCCCTTCTGGCGATACGGCTTGGCGCCGCCGCCACGGACCTCGCCGCGCGTCTTCGTGTCGTGGGTGCCCGTCCGGCGGCCGGCCAACTGGGCGGTCACGACCTGGTGCAGAACCGCGGCGTTGACCGGCGCGGCGAACAGGACATCGGCCAGCTCGACGCTGCCGAGGGACTTGCCGGCCCGATCGTAGAGGGTCGTCTTGGGCATTCGTCAGGCCTTCTTCACGAGGATCAGCGCTCCGCGAGCCCCGGGCAGCGATCCCTTGACGAGCAGGAGATTGCGATCGCCGTCGGCGCGCACGACGCGCAGCTTCTTGATGGTTGCGGTCTCGGCGCCCATGTGGCCGGCCATGCGAAGGCCCTTGTAGACGCGACCGGGCGTCGTGCCCGGCCCGATCGAGCCTGGCGCGCGGTGATGGTCGGAGCCGTGGGTCTTCGGGCCACGCTGGAAGTTGTGGCGCTTGATGACGCCGGCGAAGCTCTTGCCCTTGGAGACGCCCGTGACGTCGACGAAATCGCCGTCCGCGAAGAGGTCACCGAGGGCTACCGTCTGGCCGACCTCGTAGCCGTCGACCGAGTCGACCCGGAACTCGCGGATGGTCGCCACCTTGGGCAGGTCCTTGAGCTGGCCGGCCTCGGGCTTGGTCAGGCGCTTCGACTCCTCCGTTCCGAGCTGGACGGCCGTGTAGCCGTCGCGCTCGTCGGTCCGGAGGCGGGTCACCGTATTCGGTTGGATGGCCAGAACGCTGACGGCAACCATCGTGCCGTCGCCCTGGAACACCTGCGTAACACCGACCTTCCGGCCGATGAGTCCGATACTCATGCTTCTTCCGCTACATCTTGATTTCGATGTCGACGCCCGCAGCAAGCGAGAGTCGCATCAGGGCGTCGACCGTTTTCGAGCTCGGATCGAGGATGTCGACGAGCCG
>DATHGS010000181.1:0-3139 GCA_035490155.1 Candidatus Methylomirabilota bacterium
CGCTCGCTTCGTCGCGAGCGGGATCGCCACGGCCTCGTTCTGGAGGCCGTCGCGCGGCCCAACCTCGTAGATCCGGACGCGATCCGCCAAGCGTCAGCCGAGCGGCGGATCCATCGCCCGCTCGACCCGGGCGATCTGGACCTCGATACGTGCGATCTCGAAGGTTGCCTCGGCGCGCTCCCTGCTCTCCAGCGGCGCGGCGTCGCGCTGCCGGCGCGCGGCCTGGTGGAGTGTCAGCAGTGAAGGACGGTCGCCCGGGAGGGGCGGCCGTTCGACCCCGGGTGGTTCGGCCTTCGGTGCCGCGACCCGCCGCGTCGCGGCCGGTCGTGCTGTCGACCTGGGTGTCGAGGCTCGTGGACGTGCGCCCTTCGGTGCCACGACCTTCTGCGCGGCCTCGACCTTTGGCACCGCCTGGGGCGCGGCCTCGCGCTTGCTCATCGAGGCCTCGTTCTTCGCACGGTCACGCTTCTTGCCTTTGCCTTTGTCTTTGCCCTTCTCGCCCTTGCGACCCTTGTCCTTGCGGCCCACGGCGAGAGCGTATCGCTATGGCTCGACCACGGCGAGGACGTCGCCGCGAGCGACCTGGTCGCCGGCTCGCGCTCGCAGCTCGGCAACGTGCCCCGCGATCGATGCCGGCACGGCGTGCTCCATCTTCATCGCCTCGAGGGTGACGATCGGATCGCCGGGGGCGACGCGGTCGCCGATCCCGACATGGACCGCGAGGACCGAGCCCGGCATCGGGGCGACCACGTCCGCCACGCCGCCGACGTGGGCGTGGGCGGCAGCGGCCCGAGCGGCGCGGTCGACGTCCGGTGGCGGAGCTGGACGGAACGCTGCCGACCGACCGTCGACATCGACATGGACGACGCCGTCGGCCAGGACGGCCTCGACCGCCATCGTCTCAGGGGCCGGCTCGACGCTTATGTCGCGTTCGATTCCGTCCGCAGCCAGGCGGATCGTCGGCCGCGCGTTCAGCCGCCAGCCGCCGCCACCCAGCATCCCGGCCGCGGCCTGCCATGCCGCGTCCGGGATCTCGCCGGTGGAGGCACCCTCGACGGGCCAGATCCCATCGAGCGTGTCGATCCGAGCCTCACCGTCAACCACTTCCGGGCGACGGACCAGCCAGCGCAGGAAGCGGAGGTTTGTCGTAAGGCCGAGGACGAGCGTCTCGTCGAGCGCGTCGGTCAATCGACCGAGGGCAGTCGGGCGGTCCGGGCCGTGGGCGACGATCTTGGCCAGCATCGGATCGAACCTGCCGCCGATCTCCATGCCGACCTCGACCCCCGCGTCGACCCGGATGCCCTCGCCGGCGGGCCAGCGGAGGGCCTCGATCCGGCCCGTTGCCGGCAGGAAGCCTTCGTCGGCGTCCTCCGCATAGAGCCGGACCTCGACCGCGTGGCCGCTAGATTGGACGTCGGCCTGACCGAAACCGAGCGGCTCCCCAGCGGCGATCCGGAGCTGATCGGCGACGAGATCGCGGCCGGTGACCGCCTCCGTCACCGGGTGCTCGACCTGGAGGCGCGTGTTCATCTCGAGAAACGCGAGTGTGCCGTCGTCGGCGAGGAGGAATTCGCAGGTCCCGGCGCTGACGTAGCCGACCGCTCGGCCGAGCACCAGCGCAGCATCGGTGAGCTTCCGTCGAGTTGCCGGATCGACCGCCGGCGATGGCGTCTCCTCGAGGACCTTCTGGTGGCGGCGCTGGATCGAGCAGTCACGCTCGCCGAGGTGAACGCCGTTGCCGTGGCTGTCGAAGAGAAGCTGCACCTCGACATGGCGCGGGCCTTCGAGGTATCGCTCGAGGATGATCCGGTCGTCGCCGAAGGCGGCCCGCGCCTCGCGACGCGCACCCGCCACAGCGTCGCCGAGCTGGGCCAGATCGTCGACGATCCGCATTCCCTTGCCACCGCCGCCCGCCGACGGCTTCACGAGAAGTGGCGGCCCGATCTGCGCTGCTGCGGTGGCGATCGCCTCGTCCGATTGATCCGGGCCGTCGTACCCGGGCAGCGTCGGAACCCCGAGGTCGCGGGCCAGACGGCGGGCGGCGGCCTTGTCGCCCATCGCCCGGATTGCCGAGGGCGGCGGGCCAACCCACCGAATCCCGGCAGCGATGACCGCCTCGGCGAACGGGGCGCTCTCGGCGAGGAAGCCGAAGCCCGGATGGAGTGCGTCGGCGCCGACAGCCCTGACGGCATCGACGACCGTGCCGATCGAGAGGAGATCGAGGGCATTCGGGCCGTCAGTGACGGGGACGATCGCATCGATCCCGAGACGGGCGCACGTCCGCGAGATGCGGACCGCGATCTCGCCGCGGTTGGCAATGAAGAGCGATCGGATCGGACGCTTTCCGTCTTGACGGTCGTCGGTCGGATCCCCTCCGCCGCCCGACGCCGTAGAGGTGAACGCGTCAAGTGCGCCAATCGCGACACGCCAGCGACCACCGACACGCCTCGCGGGGAGCGATCCGTTCGCGATCCAGCGCTGAACGCTGCGAGTCGTGGCCCCGATCCTGCGCGCTGCCTCGCTCGGGCTCAGCTCATCTGGCATGTTGGCGCGATTGTCGCGTCCGCGACCGACGCTGGCAAGCTGGCGACGCCAGCTACTCCGCGTCCTCCGGAGCCCAACCCGGCTTGCGCTTCTCCGTGAAGGCGCGGAACCCTTCCTGGGCCTCGTCGCTCGTTCGCTGCCGGGCGATGATGCGAGCGGTGTGCCATTTCGACGCCCCGTGGCCGAGCCCGCGCACCTCGCGGACGATCGCCTTTGCCGCCCGAGCGGCGGTCGGCCCGGCGGCGAGGATGTCGGCGAGCGCCGCGTCGACCGCCCCATCGAGGGCCCCCTCGCCCTCGACGACTTCGTGGACGAGCCCGATCCGTTGGGCCCGGATGGCATCGAAGCGTCTGCCGCCGGGAAAAAGCGCCCGAGCGTGGCTCTCGCCGATCTTGGCGATGACGAACGGGGAGATGACCGCCGGCAGGATGCCCAGGCGCGTCTCGGTGAAGCCGAACCTCGCGCCTGCCTCGGCGACCACGAAGTCGGCGACGGCACACAGGCCCATACCGCCGCCGAGCGCCGCGCCCTGGACACGGGCGATGACCGGCACCGGGCAGGTGTCAATCGTGTCGAACATCTCGGCCATCGCCAT
>DATHGS010000182.1:0-3489 GCA_035490155.1 Candidatus Methylomirabilota bacterium
CGGTCCCCAGATCCCGGTGCCAAACGCCCAGCTTCGGGGCGAGCGGACGTTTGCTTTTGCGCTCGCGCCGCACGCCGGTCAATGGGAGCCTGCGGGTTCGCCTGCCCTGCGGGAGCGCTATCAGCACCCGTTCCTCGTGACCCGGCGGAGCGGGAGCGGGGCCGAGGGCCTCGGCGAGGGCATTGAGAGCGGTGAGCCGGCCCCGGGGCTCGAGGTGTCAGGCGACGGCGTCGTCCTCAGCGCCCTCAGGCGTCGTGGGGACTGGCTCGAGGCGCGAGTCGTTCTCCAGGGCAGCCAGCCGGTCGAAGCCGTGATCCGTAGCGGATTTGCGGTCGCCCGCAGGGTCGATCTTCTCGGGAGACCGGGCGGTGAGCTGGCCCTCGAGGCACCCGGCCTGCTTCGCCTGGAGCTTGCGCCGTGGGAGATCGCGACGTTCCAGCTCAGGGAGGGCCGCGAGTAACGGCTACGAGCGGGACGCGACGCTTCCGGTCGAAGCGCTTCCGGTCGGCGGCCACGAGTAGCGGACGTCGTACTCCTCCTGCACGCCGCGCGGCCACTCGTCCCTGTTGCGGAACGCAAGGAATCCTTCGGCGAACGTGAAGCTGACCCGCCGGGCCAGCTCGTGGAGGGCAATCGCGACCAGGGTCAGGCCTCCGACGACCCACAGCCAGTCGCCGCCTGCAACAGCTATGAACGGGACGCCGATCGCGACGACCGGGACCAGGTATGGGCCGATCGCTCGAATGACGTCGAGCATGGGGACGCGCACGCCGGAGCCTGATCGCTGTGGAAGCGGCGCCGGCTCGTCGAACATGGACGTGCGAACGTGGACCACGGGCCGAACGAGAAGGAGCTGTTCTCCCTGTCCATCCCGCGGCTGCTCGGGATGGGGCTCTCCAGGACCCTTTTTCCAGTCATTCATGCGCGTAACGCCCGTCGGGGAGTCGATGCCAGGCTCCGCAGGAATCATGAACCTGTCGGCGCCGATCGGCAACTGTGTCAAGGGACAACCCGATTGCGAGATCAAAACATTGACAGGCCGAGGGACCGACCTCTAGTCTCCCGACGGGATGGCAGACAGCCATTCCAACCCTCGTGCCGAAACCGCACCTTTCGGGCGGCCGGAACGAGGAACGGCAGAGTCAGACGGTGCATCGCCGCGTCGCCACCCGGAGGGGCGAGCCGAGCGGCCCGTCGGATATCGAGCCGAAGGAGGAGGAGATCGGAACAGTTCCGAGCATGCCTATTACGCACCCCGTTCGGCGGGCGATCACGTCCACGTGATGGCGCCGAACCCTTTTCGGAGGTGGTCGATGAATCGATCGCTACGTTTCCTTTCGGTCCTCATGACGAGCGCGCTCGTCATGGCCGCGTGCAGCAGCGGCACGGGTTCTCCAGCCGCGACGACCTCGGGCGGGGCAAGCGCCCCGGCGGAGAGCTCGTCGGGCGGCAGTGCCCCCGCAGTCACCGGCGCCATCACGGTGACGTCCCTCTGGGGCGGCTCCGAGCAGGAGAACTTCCAGAAGGTCCTCGACGCCTTCACGGCGAAGACGGGCATCAAGGTCACCTACGAGTCCATTCGGACGAACTACGCGACCGTCCTCCAGACCCGCATCTCCGGCGGCAATCCCCCGGACGTGTCGATCCTCCCGGGCATCGGCTTCCTTCGCCACTTTGCCAAGGACGGCTCGATCAAGAAGATCTCGGAGGTCGGGATCGACCCGGCGTCGCTCGAGGCGAACTACGCGCCCGGCATCCTCGACATCGGCAAGGTCGATGGCGAGCTCTACGCGATCATGGTCAAGTTCAACAGCAAGAGCACGCTCTGGTTCCGTCCGGACAAGCTCACGGCTGCCGGCGTTACGCCGCCCAAGACGTGGGACGAGTTCAAGGCGGTCCTCGCCAAGCTCGGCGACAAGTCCCTGGGCCTCGGGGTCTCCCCGGACACCTGGACGCTCACCGACTGGTTCGAGAGCATCTACCTCCGCCAGGCCGGACCCGACGCCTACACCAAGCTGTTCAGCAAGGACGGCGACTGGACCGACCCGAGCGTTGCGACCGCAGTCTCGGCGATGACTGACGTCCTCACCGACAAGTACGTCGCCGGCGGCATCCAGGCTGCCCTCGGGCGAGCATGGGTCGACGGCATCGGCCAGGTCTTCGGTGCCAACCCCACGGCTGACATGTACTACGAGGGTGGCTTCGTCGGTGGCATCGTCACCGGCCAGGTCAACAAGGCCATCAAGGTGCCCGACGAGATCGACTGGACCGACTTCCCGTCGATCGCCAACACGGACAAGCCGGTCACGATCGGCGGCGACGTCATCGCGGCCCTGACGACCAACCCGGGCGTCAAGGAGTTCATCGACTACATGACCACCAAGGAAGCGGGCGAGGTATGGGCCAAGACGGGCGCCATCATCTCCCCGGTCAAGTCCGTCGATGTGTCGGTCTACCCGAACGACCTCACCAAGCGTGAGGCCGCCCAGGTGACGGGTGCATCAGCCGTCCGGTTCGACGGCTCGGACCTCCTGCCGTCCGGAAGCCCTGACCTGGGCGCCGAGCTGCAGAAGGCGATCAGCGGCAAGACGATCGACTGGGCGTCGTTCCAGAGCCAGGTCGCAGCGGCCTGGTCCGCGGAGTAGCGACACCTAGTTAGAGTTAGACGCGGGAGGTTGACGCCTCCCGCGTCTTGGCATCTGGCGGAAGGAGGAGTCCGTGTCGTTCGAGCCACTCGAGCTGGCGAAGGATCAGGTCGCCATCGGGAACAAATCTGGCAAGCGGCCGAACGTTTCGGCCGAGCGAACGAACTGGCCGGCGGCGCTCATCTTTTCGGCGCCCGCCGTGATCCTGCTGATCGTCTTTCTCGTCTACCCGACGATCTACACGATCGGGCTGGCCTTCAACAGGGGCCGCCAGGGCGCGTTCACCGAGTGGGTCGGTCTCAATAACTTCGTCCAACTGTTCACGAATGATCCGAGCTTCATCAACTTCAAGACGTTCCCGCCATCCGGCGCGATCTGGAACAACATCCTCTGGATCATCTTCTACACAGGCTTCGTGCTCGGCTTGGGACTCCTCGTTGCGACGCTCGCGTCGCGCGTCCGTTATGAAGCGGTCATCAAGGGGATCGTCTTCCTGCCGATGGCGATTGCGGCGACCGCCCTCGCGGTCATCTGGAAGTTCGTGTATGCCCCCGATGCGAATACGGGTCTGCTGAACGCGATCCTCGGCGTCATCCACGTCGGGCCTATCTCGTGGCTAGGTGACACGGCCTTCGTCAACGCCGCGCTCATTGCGGCGGGCGTGTGGGCGTCGGTTGGTTTCGCCACCGTGATCCTGTCCGCGGCGCTCAAGGGCATCCCGACGGAGGTCCTCGAGGCTGCCAGGACGGACGGGGCAAACGAGCGCCAGATCTTCTTCCGGATCATCCTGCCGATGGTCAGCCTGCCGATGTCGGTCCTCGCAGTGACCCTCATCGTCAACGTC
>DATHGS010000183.1:0-2841 GCA_035490155.1 Candidatus Methylomirabilota bacterium
GGGCGGAGCGCACGGATGACGCGGCAGGCGGTGCGGCGGGGCCGTCTGTCAGCGAGGGCGGCCGATCCGGACCTCACTTTGCCCATTGACGGGCCACCCTCATGCGCTATGATGCCGGCAAGTGGCGTGAAGTGGCCCAAAGTGGGGAAGTAGACCACGGGTCGACAGACGCAGACCACCCGTCGACAGATCAGCAACCCGTACCTGGGGAAGCCTGGCAAGTGTTCACCGGCGAGTACCGGCACTCGGTGGACGACAAGGGACGAATCGCCGTCCCTTCGAGATTCCGCGCCCAGCTCGATGGCGGCGCCGTCGTCTCGCGCTGGCTGGACGCCTGCCTGGCGATCCACACCAAGACCGGCTGGGACGCGCTCGCCGACAAGGTGGCGACCCTGCCGATCACCGACGCCTCGTCCCGCCTCTTCTCGCGGTTCATCTTCGCCGGCGCCGTCGAAATCGCCCTCGATGGCCAGGGTCGGGTCCTCGTCCCGACCTACCTGCGAGAGATGGCCGGCCTGGAAGGGGAGGCCGTCATCGTCGGCTCGCGCGATCACGCGGAGATCTGGGCGCCCGTTCGCTGGGACGACTACCGGCGTGGGCTCGAAGACCCGGACACGCTCGCGCAGGCCATCAGCGGCCTCGGGATCTAGGCCACCACATGCGCTTTCAGGATCCGCTCGGGATCCGTCCATCGACCGTGGAGGAGTGATGAAGGAAGGACACCTGCCGGTGCTGGCGGAGGAGGTCATCGAGATGCTCCAGCCGGCTGCCGGGAGCCTTCAGATCGACGCCACGGTCGGCGGCGGTGGGCACACCGAGCGGATCCTGGAGGCGAGCGACCCTGATGGCCGCCTCCTCGGTCTTGATGCCGACGGGGCGGCCATCGCCAGAGTCGCTCAGCGCCTCGAGCGGTTCGGCGATCGCCTCGTCCTCCGCCAGGCGAACTTCCGGGAGCTCGGCTCCGTCGCCCCGGCTGCCGGGTTCGGGGCCGTCGACGGCCTCCTCTTCGACCTTGGTCTGTCGAGCTTTCAGCTGGCCGACACCGAGCGCGGCTTCGGCTTTCGGGCGGGGGGCCCGCTCGACATGCGCTTCGATATGGGCCGCGGCGTGTCCGCGGCCGAGCTGCTGGCAACCCTCGACTCCACAGAATTGACGGCGCTGTTCCGCCAGTTCGGCGAGGAGCCGTTCGCCCCGCGGATTGCCCGTGCCATTGTCGAGGCGCGCCGCACGGCACCCATTACCACGGCCGAGGAGCTGGCTGCCCTCATCGAGCGCGTCGCCCCCCGAACCGCACCGGGACGCCGCCGGATCCATCCCGCGACGCGCGTCTTCCAGGCACTCCGGATCGCAGTCAACGAGGAGCTCGACGCGCTGTCCGAAGCCCTGGCCGTGGCCGTCGACCTGCTCCGCCCGGGCGGCCGCCTCGTCGTCCTGAGCTACCACTCGCTGGAGGATCGGATCGTCAAGCGCTTTCTCGACGCCGAGCGGAAGGGCTGCATCTGCCCGCCGTCGGTGCCCGTCTGCGTCTGCGGCCGAACGGCGCGCCTCCGCCTCGTCACCCGTCCGTCGCTGACCCCGACGGACGCCGAGATCGCCGCCAACCCTCGCGCCCGGAGTGCCCGCCTGCGGGCCGCCGAGCGAATCGCCGCCTGACCGCCAGCACTCGTCGGACAACCCGGAAGGAGAGGAGACACCGTGAGCAAGCGCCACCAGTCGAGCCGCCGCCGTTCCTATGGGCGCCGCCAGCACGAGGTCCACGAGCGCGAATCGCGGCGGCTCATCCCGGAGGCGCCCGAGTACGGCACCGACGACTTCGGCGCGGCATCGCAGAGCGACCCCTTCGCGTTCATGGATCCGCGCGCACCGCGCCTCCGCTTCGTCCTGGGCGAGTAGGGCAGTGGCCGTCTACGAGGGCGCCCGCCCACAGTCGATCTTCCTGCCGCGGCGGCGGCCGCGCGTCATCGAGGCACCGACGCTGCCACGACGTCGGATGCGGGGAGCGGTCCGCGCGCGGCGCCGCACGAACCGTCTCTCGCTGATGCTCGGCGGCATCGTCGTCGCCTTCATGCTGGCGTTCTTCTCGCTGGCCCAGTCTGTCCGGGTCGCCGCGACCGGCTACGACATCAACCGGCTCACGGATCAGCAACAGACGCTGCTCGATCGAAAGCAGGAGCTGCTGTCCGATCTCAACCGCCTCGGCAGCGAGCCCGCGATTCGCGCGCAGGCGCTCGACGCAGGCCTCGGCCAGCTGACCGACCCGCTCGTCCTGACCGGCAACTGATCGATCGCCCAAACGATGCTTGGCCGGACGGATTCGCGCCGCCGCCTCCTGTTCCTCCTCGTCACGTTCGCGGTGGTCGGAGCGGCACTGGTGACCCGGCTCGCCTACTGGCAGGTCGGCCAGCGTGACCGGTTGGCCGACGCCGCCCTCGCCCAGACCACGATGCGAATCGAGTCCCCGAGCCGGCGCGGCGACATCTACGACCGGAGCGGCGTGGTCGTCCTGGCGACGACTGTCGAGCGGGAGCGGCTGGCCGGCACGCCGTCGCAGCTGAGCCCCACCCGACGGTCGGAGGTGGCCGCGGCGCTCGTCGGCCTGCTTGGTCTCAAGGGCGATGACGCGGCGACGCTGACCGACCGGATGACCTCGGAGAAGCAATACGTCGTCCTGGCCCACGGCCTCGACGCGGCGACGGCGGATCGAATCAGGGCCGCGACGATGGCCCCAGCGGCGAATTCCGCCTCGCCTGATCCGGCGGCGTCCGCGCCAGCGGCCGACCCGGCGCCGTCCGACCAGGCGGCGTCCGACCCGGCGGCGTCCGGACCGACGGGCGCCGCCTC
>DATHGS010000184.1:0-3491 GCA_035490155.1 Candidatus Methylomirabilota bacterium
GGTGTCCGGCGGATCCTGTCCGGAGCTTGGCAAGCCGATCTGGATTGTGGCGAGTGGAACGAATGCACGGGCTTGGGCGATGTCGAGGGTCCCCTCTTTCGCCGGCGATCATAGCGCCGCGAAGTTGAATGGGTATCGGCCGAGGTCAAGCGTGGCATGACGAGCCGCGCGCAGATCAGCCGGCCGGCGACTCCGCGACCGCGCCATGGGCGAAGCGGCCTCCGGCGATCGCAGCAGCGTCGATCCGCACGACGGCTTCATCGATCGAGTCGCCGAGGGCGGCCGCGATCCGGACCAGCTCGTCGTCCGTGACGACGAACGGCGGACCGAGCACGATCAGGTCGCCATTGACGCCGTCGGCGTTCCCCGTGCTCGAGTACACGAGAAGCCCTCGCGACCGCGCGCCACGCACGATTGCCTCGGTCAGCCGGGCGGCTCGCGGGAACGCGGCCCTGGTCGAGCGATCCGCGACCAGCTCGAGTCCGACGAGCAATCCGCGACCGCGGATCTCGCCGACGTTCGGGTGCGCGCCGAGCCGAGCTTCGAGCAACGCGAGCAGACGGACGCCCTTCGTCGCACTCGCCTCGACCAGGTCCTCCGACTCGAGGATCCTGAGGACCTCGCGGGCAACCGCGGCACCGACCGGCGCGTGCGAGTAGGTGAATCCGTGGGTGAAACCGCCCGCGCCCATGACCGCGTCGTGGACGTCGGCGGACGCGGCCACGAACCCGAACGGCCAATAGCCCGACGTCGCGCCTTTCGCCGCGACGAGCAGATCAGGGCGGACACCCCAGTGATCGAGCCCGAACCAGCGACCGGTCCGCCCGAAACCCGTCATCACCTCGTCGGCGATCAGGAGGGCGCCGTTGCGCCGGCAGACCTCGGCGATCTTCGGCCAGTAATCGTCGGGAGGTGCAACCGCCCCGAGCGTCGCCCCGACGATCGGCTCGGCGACGAACGCCGCGATCGTCCCCGGCTCGGCAGCATCAAATGTCCGCTCCAGCTCCGCGGCGAGCTCGTCGCCGTCGCCGAGGGCGTGGCTGTCGGGGTCGCCAGCCCGGTACGGATAGGCGGCCGAGACATGACGGAACCTGCCGAGCCAGCCCTCGTACGGCTTGCGTAGCGGGCGGCGGCCCGACAGGTCCAGGGCGCCGAGCGTATTGCCGTGGTAGCTCCCCCAGCGCGAAACCACGATCCAGCGGTCTGATTCGCCGCGGGCGAGGTGGTAGGCCCGGGCGAGCTTGAGGGCCGTCTCGATCGCCTCCGATCCACCGCTGACCGGGTAGATCGCCGGGCCATCGAGCGGCAGGTGAACGCCGACCTCGCGGGCGTAGGCCTCGAGCGGCTCGGTCGTGAACGCCGACCCGTGGGCGTACGAGAGGCGGCCGGCCTGCTCGGCCATCGCCCGGGCGACGGATTCCCGGCCATGGCCGATGTTGACGACAATCGCGCCGCCGGCCGCGTCGAGGTACTCGCGACCGGTGGCGTCGATGATCGTCGAGCCGTGGGCCTCGACGGCGACCGGCAGGTCGGGATCGGGCGAACGCCGAAAGACGCGGCCGGCCAGGCCCTCGGAGGATGGTGTCATGACTTCGATTGTAGTTGCGCGACCGCCGCGACCGGCGACACCCGTGAGGGGCCGGGGAACCGTTCTGGGGCCATGGGTGTATCGGGTACGGTGAAGGTGGAGGGCCGTCCACTGGAAGATGCCGAACTGATCGAACGCGCCAGAACGGGCGAGGTCATGGCCTACGAGGAACTGGTCCGCCGATACCAGGACGTCGCCGTCCGAACGGCGCATATCGTCTCGCCCGACGGCGACGCCGAAGACGCCGTCCAGGACGCCTTCGTCAAGGCGTACGCCGCCCTGTCGCGCTTCCGGATCGAGGCGCCGTTCCGGCCGTGGCTGCTGCGGATCGTCGCCAATGAGGCGCGCAATCGCCGGCGGTCGGCCGGCCGACGGACCGGTCTAGCGCTCCGGATCGCCGAGGATCGCCGACCGGACGATGCGGCCCCATCGCCCGAGTCGGCGGTCCTCGCCGGCGAGGCGCGCGCGACGCTGCTGGCGGCAGTCAACGCCCTCCGCGACGACGATCGCGAGATCATCGGGGCGCGCTATTTCCTCGAGCTCTCCGAAACCGAGGCGGCAGAGGCGCTGGGCATCCCGCGCGGAACGGTGAAGTCGCGCCTGTCGCGGGCACTCGGGCGGCTCCGCGAGCAGCTCGCGGCGAGCGACGGAGAACCGATCCGTGGCTGAGTCGCGGCAGGCACTCGCAACGATGCCCGACGAGGAGCTGGCCGGCGCGCTCCGCCACCTGGCGACATCGATCGACTTCTCGACCGCGGGGCCGTCCGAACCCGGATCGCCCGACCTTGCGGCGCGCGTCCGACGCCGCATCGAGCAGAACCCACTCCGACCGTCCCTCTGGCGGCGTCTCGGTCTCGGGGTGGGCGTCGGCACCCGGGCACGCCCCATCCGGCGCGGCCTCGTCCTCGCCCTCGTTGCGCTGCTCGTCCTGGCGGCGGTCGCGGGGGCGGTCGGCTTCGGCCTGCCGGGTCTGCGGATCATCTTCGGGGAAGGCCCATCTCCGACAGCGAGCCCACCAGCCCCGTCGAGCGCGAGCCCACGACCGTCCCAACCGGGTCCGTCCGAACCGGGTCCGTCCGCGACGGTTCAGCCGCTCGGCGGGTCACTCGGTCTGGGCGATGCCGTGCCGCTCGCCGAGGTCCGGCGACAGGCAAGCTTCGAGATCCTGCTGCCGACCGATCCGCCAATCGGTCTGCCCGACGTCTCCTACCTGAACGACCAGCGCGTCACGCTCGTCTGGGCCAGCGGCGCGGTGCTTCCCGAAACAAACACAGCGGGGATCGGGCTGGTGCTCGGCGAGTTCCGCGGGAACGTCGACCAGGGCTACTACGAGAAGGTCCTCGGCGACCAGACGATCGTGACGCCGGTCACCGTGAATGGCGGGCGCGGCTACTGGATCCATGGCGGCCCGCATTTCTTCTACTACATCGATCCACAGGGCCAGGTCGTCACCGATGAAAGTCGCGTGGTCGGCGACGTGCTGATCTGGACTCGGGCTGACGTCACGTTCCGCCTCGAGACATCGCTCGGCATGGCGGCCGCGATCCGCCTCGCGGAGTCGCTCCGCTAGATCCACACGGGAACCGCGCTACGCCCGACGGTGTACCACCCTCGAGAGGCGACCCGTGACGGGGGCCGGAAGGCGTGGAGCGAACCGATGCGCAATGACCCAGCGACCTCCCGAATCCTGATCGTGTTGGCGCTCGCCGGCCTCGTCGGCTGCTCGACCGCGGGCGTCTCGCCGGAGCCGTCGGTCGCCGGCCACGGGAACGCGAGCGAGCCGGCTCCCGGCCCGTCGCTCGGAACCGGGCCTGCAGCCGCCTCCCCAGTCCAGGCAACGGCCGGGCGCGATGCCTGGCTGCTCGTCGGCAGGGCGACGGAACCCGGGCTTCACCTCATCCAG
>DATHGS010000185.1:0-3018 GCA_035490155.1 Candidatus Methylomirabilota bacterium
CAGCGACGTCGTGCCGAGGCTCGACTTCGGATAGGCCGTGATGACCGGGGCTGTGGCGGTCGGGTTGTCGTTGGTCACGACGACCGAGGCGGCCACGGAGCGGCTGTGATCGTGCTCCGTGCCGGTGACCGTGAACCGGTAGGTCCCGATATGAGTGCCGGCCGGTATCCCGAGTACGAGGGTCGACGCTACTGCCGTGAACCCGAGCAGGCTCGGGTGGTCGAAGGTTGCGGTGAAGCCGCTCGGGAGACCGGAGGTCGTGAGATCGACGCGGTCGAAGAACGTTGCCGAGCGGCTGACACCGATCGCCAGCCGGGCGGGGCCGCCGGCCTCGCCCTGGGAGCTCCCCGCGTTCATGGAAAAGTCGCCGCGCGGCCCGAGGCGCGAGACGTCCAGGAGCTTCTCGTGGATGGTGTCGGGGTCGGTGTGGAAATTCCAGGCGTAGGTTCCGAGGTATTGGAGCGCCTGCTTGACCTCAAGGGGCGTGTAGCCGGGCCGGGTCGCCTTGAGCAGGGCGACGGCGCCGGTCACGTGAGGGGTCGCCATCGAGGTCCCCGACATGTACTGGTAGCCCCACGGTGTGGTCGACCAGATGCACTTGCCGGGGGCGATCAGGTCGACGTCGCCGCCGTAGTTGCTGAAGTCGGCGAAGGTGTCGTCCTTGTCATAGGTTCCCCACGAGTAGCAGCGGTTGCCACCGAGGCCACCGGGCTTGCCGTCCGTGTCGGCCAGCGCGGAGACCGTGATCACCTCGTCGTACGAGGCCGGAACGCGGTAGGCGGCATTGGCGTGGTCGTTGGCCGCGGCCGCGACGACGGTCACCCCGCTCGCAACGAGCCGGCAGATCGACTGGTGAAGGATGTCGGCGTTGGTCAGGCCGCAATTTCGGTCGTCCCGGCCCCACTTGGTGACGCTCATGTTGACCGCCTCGATCAGCGGCCGGCTCGAATCGGTCGGGTCGCGCTGAGCCGCGATCCAGTCGAGGCCGCAGACGTACGAGGAGAGCAGACCGACGCCGCTGTCGTTGAGGATCTTGACGGCCCAGAGCCGGACCCCGGGAGCGACCCCGACGACGCCAGTGGCGTTGTCGATCGCGCCGATCGTCCCGGCCACGTGGGTCCCGTGGCCGTTTCCGTCGCGCCAGGCGGTCGGGTCGGATGACGAGCAGTTATAGCCACCGACGACGTTCAGGTCGGCCAGCGGAGCGATCCCGGTGTCGACGACAGCGACATCGGCATCGACACGCTCGTCGATCCCGTCGATCTTGGCCGCCGGCGACGTCCGGGCGCCGATCCGGTTGATCCCGGTCGGGTACGCCTGGGCCGTCAGCTCGATTTTCTCGTCGGGGACGACGGCGACCACGGAGGGATCCTTGCGAAGTGCCGCCGCCTGGTGAGCGGTCAGCTTTGCCGCGAAGCCCCTGGCCGCGTGAGTGAAGGTCCGCTCGACGCGGAACCCGCCACCCTTCGCCTGGCGGGCGCTCGACGCAGCGGCATTCGTGCCGGAGCGATAGAGGACGATCCACCGACCGGACGGGTCGACGGCGCTCTGCGCGACCTGGGGGGCGGGCCGGCCCTTTGTCGACGGAGCGGGGGTCACGACGGGTGCGTCGCTCGGTGAGGGCGTCACCGTGGGAGTCGGATCAGGGTTGGTCGTCTGCGCCGGATCGATCGATGGGCCGACCCAAACCGACGGTGACGCGGAGGGTGCCGTCGGATCGACGGCGGCGACCGGAGCGGCGAGCGTGAGCATGAGGGCGGCGGCCACGAAGGTGGCAACGTGGCGGCGCATGTGCATCTCTCCGGCTCGGATGAGCTTCGCTGAGCCCCGGGCGACCCCCCTCGAGGGCGGCACGCGTTCGCCACAGTATCCGCTTCTGCGCAACTTCGACCAAGGGGCCCGTAGGTCCGGGTCCCGCATGGCCCACCAGTCCTAACCCCACCAGACCCGACACAAGACCGCCGGCGGACGCGACGACCCGACCTGCGCCCACCGTCGACCGGCCGGTCGTCAGCCGGCGGCGCCCAACCGGATCTCCGTCTCCGCCTCGGCGACCCGGGCGAGGATCGCCTCGCGCAACCGATCGAGGCACGCCTGGACGCTCGCCGAGCTCGTCGCGATCGACGTGAGCGTCGCCTTCACGCCCTTGATCGCATCGAGCTCCGCCCTGATCGCTGCGAGCGCCGAACGGATCGCGTCCGCGTCGATCTCGGCCGTAACGTCGCGCAGGCTAGCGACGGCGAGCAGCCTGGCGAGGCGAAGCGCCGCTTCTAGGGTCGCCGGATCCGGGGTCGCCGGATCAACGACGCAATAGACGTCACCGGCCCGGACGTCGAATGGGGCGATGCCGGCTGGCGCGTGGGCCGGCGTGAAGACCACCAGGCCCACCGCCGCCGTCCGGTTCTCCTTCGCCTCTCGCAGTTCGTCGCGCATCGCCCGACCCGACATCGGCCGGTCCTTGGCTTCGATGACGATCCGGAGGTCAGCGCCGCCGGCGCTGTGCGGGTTGACCGTGACGACGAAGTCGCCCTTCTTCGAGCGCATCAGGTCACCCGTCTCGTCGCCGGTGCGATCGAGCAGGTCGCCCGAACCCCGGACCAGGTCGGCGAGCATCGATTCGAGGAGGTCCTCGAAATCCGCCCCCTTGGCCGACGACTTCGCCCGCTCCGCCCCGCGCGCCGCCGCCGCGGCCTCGATCGCCGTCAGGCGCTCGTTGAGGCGATCGAACTCGCGACCGATCTCCACGCGGAACTGGTGCATCGGAGAATTCGCCCTCGTCGGGTCGAGGAGAACGGCCAGTCTGGAAGCGTCGCCGTCGAAGTAGGTCCCGAGGAGCGTCCGCATCCGCCCGATGGCGCTGTCGCGCTTCGTCTCATCGAACAGCTCGCCGACGTATTCGCGGAGCGCGCCGCGATCGCCGAGGAACTTCTCGAGCGTCCGGGGCAGCCGACCGTCGCCATCGGCGAAGTTTGTGCGAAGCGTCTGGTCCAGGGTCTCGGCCGCCCGGAGGTTGACCTG
>DATHGS010000186.1:0-2187 GCA_035490155.1 Candidatus Methylomirabilota bacterium
GGCCTTCGACGAGCTGGTGGTGCGCTTTCGCCGGCCGGTCTATCGCTTCTGCTGGCGACTGCTCCGATCTCCCGACGCCGAGGATCTCGCCCAGGACACGTTCGTGCGCGCCTTCGTCCACTTCGAGCGGTTCGATCCAGAGCGCCCGGTCCTGCCCTGGCTCATCGCCATTGCACGGCGGCTCTGTCTGGACCTGCTCCGGCGACGGAAGGTGATGGCCAGGGTAGACACGCTGCCGGTCACCGGCCCCCCGGCGCTAGGCCCCGAGGGTGAGGCCTCGCGGCGGGAGCAGCTTTCCCGTGTCGAGCAAGCCCTCGACGATCTGGACGAGGGGCCGAGAGTGGCCGTCGTCCTCTTCCACATCGAGGAGATGTCGTACCGAGACATCGCCGCTGCCCTCGAGGTGCCGATGGGCACGGTGATGACGTGGCTCCATCGAGGCCGTGCCCAGCTCAAGCGGGCGCTGGAAAGCCCATCCGTCACATGAGCGAGCGACCCGACGAGGACGCGCGGCTTACCAGCCTGCTCCAGGCGCTTCGCGTGGCGGAGCCATCGGCCGAGTTCCTCGCCGGCGCCCGGAGGCGCTATCTCGAGGCGATCGAGGTGCGTGATCGGCGTCAGGTCCTCACGGGACTCGTGGCCGCGCTCGTCGGCCTGGCGGTGGTCGCCATTCTCCTGGGTCCGACCATCGAGCCGGCAGCTCTTCTCGCCCCGCTCGCGGGAGTAGCGGCCGACCTCGCCAGATGGACAACCGGTGTCGGGGTCCTCCTTGCTCTCGTGCCGCTCGCCCTCTGGGCCTCGGCGGCGCTGGCCTCCACCGCGGCCGTTCTGTCACTCGTCCTCGTCGCGCGGGCGCGATCGCTCGGGCTCGTGAAATAATCGGCACGCTCGACCGTACTCCCGGGCGAAGGGAGATCGGACATGCGCGCAACCAAGCTGATCCTCATTCTCGCCGTCGCTCTCATGAGTCTGCCCGGCCTCGCCTGGGCGGCCGCCCCGGACAGCCGTCGGCTGGAGGGCCGACTTCCCGACGACTCTCCCGTCGTGTCCCTCGCCCAGCCGCGGGGGACGGTCCTCGACGCGCTGAGCGCGATCGCCAAGCAGACCGGCTGGAGCCTGGTGGTCACCGCGCCGGAGAGCGCGACCACCCGCCCACTCAGCATCCAGGTCTCGAAGCGCCCCGCCGGCGAGGTGCTCGATCTGGTTCTCGATGCCGGCTCGCTCCGGGCCTCGTTCGCCGACGGCGTCCTCCGCGTTCGCTCGGATGACACCGCGAAGTCGGCGGATTCATGGCGCGAGCGACGGCGTGAGCGGCGCGGTCGCCACGGGTCCGAGCGCGTGGTCTTCGGCCGATCCCTGACGATCGGCGCCGACGAGACCGTCGACAAGGCCGTGGCCATCGGCGGCTCCGTCACGGTCGCCGGTCACGTGCGACGCGATGCGGTGGCGATAGGCGGCTCGGTCATGCTCCTCCCGGGCGCCAGTGTCGGCGGCGACTCGGTCGCGATCGGCGGAACCGTTTCGGTCGCGGAGGGCGCCACGCTCGAGGGCGACAACGTGAGTCTCGGCGGGGCGATCCCGACGACGGTCGGCTCGATGACCCGCTGGGTGGTCGGCGGGCCTCACATGTTCTCGATGTTCAGCTTGGCCTCGCGGCTGACGCGCGCCGTGCTGGTGTTGATCATCGCGTTGCTCATCGCGGTGGCCTTCCCCGGGGCCGTGACGCGCGTCGGGGCGT
Organism: Candidatus Methylomirabilota bacterium; assembly: GCA_035490155.1. Taxonomy (GTDB): domain Bacteria; phylum Chloroflexota; class Limnocylindria; order Limnocylindrales; family CSP1-4; genus CF-46. The sequence continues at coordinate 1,739 of DATHGS010000186.1, forward strand.
ATCTCGTCGATCGACCCGGGCTCTCGGCGCTCGCCGGCGTCGCGGTCCTCCTGGGATTCGTGCCACTCTGCATCCTGCTGGGCGTGACGATCATCGGCATCCCGCTGATCCCGGTGGCGGTGATGCTGCTCGTCGCCCTCTTCCTGTTCGGGTTCACGGTCTCGGCCGCATGGCTCGGCGAGAGGCTGCCGTTTCTTCGCGAGAAGACACCCGTCAAGGCGGTCGCCCTGGGCGGCGTCGTCTTCGTCCTCGTGGGCCTGATCCCGTGGATCGGCACCGCCGCGCTGATCCTCGCAGCCGCCTTCTCAGCCGGGGCGACGCTCCTCTCGCGCTTCGGGCGCACACCGGCGGTTGCGGTCTAGGTCCCCGAACAATGCGACGCACGGCGTCGTGGGCGCTGGGAGTGGTGGCCGCCGCGGTCGCGGTCGGGACGGCGGTTGTATACGGTC
>DATHGS010000187.1:0-3645 GCA_035490155.1 Candidatus Methylomirabilota bacterium
GGCTGCGTGGTTTGGCGACACGTACAGCGACATCCACAACCTCACGGGTTGGCCTGCCGTCGTCGTCCGAGGCGGAACCTCGCCGGAGGGCCTCCCGATCGGCGTTCAGCTGGTCGCGCCGCCCTGGCGCGAGGACGTCGCGCTGGCGGGTGCCCGAGTCGTCGAGGCGGCGTCGGGAGGCTGGCAACCACCCGATCTCTGAGCGTGACCCGCCGGCGGGCGACTCAATCGAGGTGGAAGACCTCTTCGAGGCGCTGGTGGAACCCGGTCGCCGGATCCGTGAGGGGGTCGATGAGATCGGCCATCTCCGCCTGCCAGCGGTCGTTGACCGGGCTGGCGGCCATGAATGCCCGGAACGCGGCGAAGTCGTCGACCTCGAGATAGGCGAACAGGTCCGCTGCGCGGATAAAGATCGAGTAGTCGCGGCAGCCGGCGGCCTTGAGGGCGGCGAGCATCTCCGGCCAGACCGCCGCGTGGCGCCGCCGATATTCGGCTTCCTTGCCCGGCAGGACTCGCATCGTGAAACCCACGCGTTCCATCGCACCTCCCTTTGAATCTGGGAGCCCCGGAAGCATCGCCTCCGGGGCTCGGTTTCGCGTTCGAGGAACGCGAGCTAGAAGTTGAAGTTGTCGACGTTCGTCGAGTCGAACCGGAAGGCCGGCCCGAGGATCACGACGCTGTCCTTGCCGATCGTGTACGGCTTGCCGCCGTTGAGGCTCGGCACGGTGAAGGTCTCGCCCTCCTTGCCCGTGATCTCGCCGCTGACGAGCTTCGCCGCGACCTGGAACGAGAGATAGCCGAGGTCCGGAACGCTCCACAGCCCGAAGACCGGGGACGTGCCGTCCTTCACGAACGGCTTCATGTCGTTCGGGAACCCGAGTCCGGTCACCTTGACCGTGTCCGACTTGCCGGCTGCCTTGACGACCTGGGCGGCCGCGAGGATTCCGACCGTGGTCGGTGCGACTATGACCTTGAGGTTCGGGTACTTCGTGAGGAGGGCCTGCGCCTGTTCGGTGCTCTTGGTTGCGTCGTCATCGCCGTAAACGGTGGCGACGAGCTTGAGGCCCTTGTACTTGTCGGTCGCCAGGGTCGTCTTCATCAGGTCGATCCAGGCGTTCTGGTTGGTTGCCGTCGCGGCCGCCGACAGGATCGCGATATCGCCGGTGCAGCTCGGGGCGAGCTCGCAGGCCCAGTCGGAGAGGTTCACCCCGACGCCGCTGAAGTCAACCTGGTTGACGAAGACGTTGTACGCGCCGACGGCGGGACTCGAGTCGAATCCGACGACCTTGATCCCTGCCGCCATCGCCGCCTTGAGAGACGGAGCGACCTCGTCCTTGCCGTCGGCCGAGATGATGATCGCGCTGACCTTCTGAGTGGTGAGGTCGGCGATGAACGGAACCTGCAGTGCCGCCGTGGCCTGGTTGGGACCGACCTGGGTGACCGTGCTACCGGTTTCAGCGGCGGCCTTGTCGACCCCCGTCTTCGCCGCGGCGAAGTACTGGTTGACGATGTCCTTCGGCAGGTAGCCGACGGTGATCGGTGCGCCCGCGGCTGCCGAACCGGCCGGCGCCGAACCGGCGGGAGCCGAACCAGCGGCGGTCGCGGCCGCCGACGGAGCGCTCGACGCGGGGGCGCCGCTCGACCCGCCGGACGAGCACGCCGCGAACACCACCGCCGCGACGCTTACGAGGGCGATCGATCGCCCGAATGATCTGAGCTTCAACACACGTTCCTCCTCAAACCTACGACAGAGCTCGCTCACCATGGGGGACCGAGTCGGCCGGCGGAGGCCGACCTCCGCGGACTCGATCGATAGCCGACTTGGCCTGGTGAGCAAAGGTGGGGATGACGACCGAGAGGATGAGGAGCAGCCCGAGGGCGATGCTCTGGACCTCGACCGACACATGAGCGAGGCGAAGGGCGTTCTGCATGACCGCCACGGCGAGCACGGCGAGAACGACGCCCGGGATCGTGCCCGATCCGCCGAAGATGTTGACGCCACCGAGCAGGACCACCGTCACGACGGTCAGCGTCATGCCCGATCCCGCATCCGCGCGGGCGCTCGACAGGCGCGAGGTCAGGATGATTCCGGCCAGGGCCGCGATCAGCCCGGACAACACGAATAGGCTGGCCTTGACGCGCGTGACCCGCACACCCGAAAAGCGGGCCGCGCCGGTGTTCTTGCCGATCGCGTAGACCTGCCGGCCGATCCATGTCCGGTGGAGGACGATGCCGAGCAGCAGGGCCAGGGCGAGGAAGATGACGAACGGCCACGGGATCAGGGTCCCGGGCACGTGACCGAACCCGAGTTCCGTGAAGGCGGGCGGGAAGTCGCTGATGCCGCGCGGTCCGAGGACGATCAGTGCGAGGCCGCGGAACAGGGCGAGGGTCCCAAGGGTCACGACGAGCGACGGCAGGCCGCCACGAGCGACGAGGAGCCCGTTCAGCAGGCCGCCCAGCGCTCCGACGACGAGCACCACTGGAATATCGATCCAGAGCGGTACGCCGGCCGCCCAGAGGAACCCAAGGATGGCGCTGGCGAGGCCCGCCATCGATTCGACCGACAGGTCGATCTCGCCCGCCACGATGATCAGCGTCATCGGCAGGGCCATGATCGCGACTTCCATCAACGCGGCGATCAGGTTCGAGAAGTTGCCGGGCGTGAGGAAGAACGGCGACAGGTACGTGCCGAGCACGATCAGCCCGATGAGGGCGACGACGAGCAACGTCTCCCAGCGCGCCAACAGGCGGGCCCAGCGGCGCTCGCCGCTCGCTGGTGCCACGGCGGTGGTCATCGCACGCCTGCCCGCGAGGTGGCCCGCTTGAGCCGTCGCAGGATGATCGCGTCCGCGCTGACCGCGGCCAGGATGACCACTCCGTAGATCGCCTGGAGCCAGAACTGCGACAGGCCGACAAGGATGAGTGCGTTCGCGATGAACCCGAGGAACAGGGCGCCGAGCGCGGCCCCGGCGAGCGTCCCGGACCCACCGAAGATGTTCACGCCACCGACGACGACCGCGGCCACGACAGCCAGCACGACGCCTGTCGCCGACGTCCCGTTGATCGTCCCGAACTCCATGACCCACATCACGCCGGCCACGCCGGCGAGCAGGCCGCACAGGGAGAACGCCGTGAACACGACGAGCCGGGACGGGATGCCGAGGATGGCGGCGGCCTCCGGGTTGCTGCCGACGGCATACAGCTGGCGGCCGAACCTGGTCCATCGCAGGATCACGGTTCCGATGACGACGACGACCACGGCGACGAGCACGAACAGCGGGATCCCGAAGACACTGGCCTGTGCCGTTTCGGAGAAACCGGGCGGAAGTCCCGCGAGCGGGACCTGGTGGCTGCCGGCGATCAGGTAGTCCACGCCTCGAAAGACGCTCAACGTTCCGAGCGTCGCGACGATCGCCGGAACCTTGAACAGGGTCACGATCACCCCGTTGATCATCCCCAGGACGAGACCGATTCCGAGCCCGAGCCCAATCGCCGCCGGGGCGTCGAGTGCGTGGAGCTCGAGGACGTGGGCGACGCAATAGGCGACGAGCCCGATCGTGGCTTCGACCGAGAGGTCGACGTTCCTCGTGATGACGACCAGCGCCTCACCGACGGCGGCGACGGCGATGACCGACGCGAGGACCG
>DATHGS010000188.1:0-3209 GCA_035490155.1 Candidatus Methylomirabilota bacterium
GGTCGTCAGCGAGTTGTTCGGCTCGCCGCCCTTCCCACCCGCGATGAGTGCCTGGTCGAACAGCTGGAAGCCGCCGATGAACAGGAGCGTCGCGACGAAGAAATGGGCCGGCCGGAGGAGCGGAAACCGCAGCCTCGCGAAGGCGTAACCCGCCATGCTGCCCAGGACCAGGTTCGTGACCGTCACGGCGATCGCGATGACCATGCTGTTGAAGAACAGCTGGGGGATCCCGGGGTGGAGCGAGCCGAAGCCGCGCTCCCAGCCCGCGAGGGTGAACGGGTCGGGGATGATCGTCAGGCGTGCCGCATCGGGCTCCGTCTTGAACGAGGTGATGATCTGCCAGGCAAACGGCACGAGCATGAGCAGTGCGTAGCCGACCAGCAGGACATAGACGATCGCCCGTCGCAGCTTCCGGCCGCGCTCGCCGGCCGGGGCGGGCGCCGCGGCCTCGTTCGGCCGGAGGGCCGCCACGGCGCTGGGTCCTGACGTCGTCATCGCGTCACCAGCTCGGCGCGTCGCCGAAAACGCGGCGCTGGATGAGGGTGACGGTGAAGATGATCACGAGAAGGATCATCCCGACGGCCGCCGCGAATCCGAATTCCGAGTCGCTGATCGCCGATCGGTAGATGAACAGGACGATGGTCGTCAGCGAGTTGTTCGGCTCGCCGCCCTTCCCACCCGCGATGAGTGCCTGGTCGAACAGCTGGAAGCCGCCGATGAACAGGAGCGTCGCGACGAAGAAATGGGCCGGCCGGAGGAGCGGAAACGTGATGCTCCTGAACGCCTGCCAGGCACCGGCCCCGTCGATGGCGGCCGCTTCGTAGATCTCCTTGCTGATCGTCTGCAGGAACGTCAGGTAGAACAGCATGATCGTGCCCGAAGTCGTCCACGCGTTGAGAGCGATGATCGAGTTCATTGCCGTGTTCGAGGTCGCGATCCAGTTCTGGTCGTCGGCGAAGCCGAGCGCACGGAAGAGCGGGTTCACTCCGAGGACCTGGCGAACCTCGTTGAAGAGCCCGGCCGGCTGGAGCAGGAAGATCCAGACGACGGTGATCGCCGCCGAGCTGGCGAGCGCCGGGAAGTAGTACGTCGCCCGAAAGAACGTCTGACCGCGGAGCTTCTGGTTGACGATGATCGCGAGGAACAGCCCGAGGGCCATCGTCAACGGGACCCAGATGATCACGTAGTAGAAGGTGTTCGTGACCGCCTTGATGAAGATCGGGTCGCTCAGCGCGGCTTCGTAATTCGAGGTGCCGAGGAACGCCCGCGGGCCCCGCAGGCCCCAGCGCCAGAGGCTGATGTAGGCGGCATAGAAGATCGCCCCGATGTTGAGGACGAGGAACAGCAGCATCGGCACGGTGATGAGGGCGATCCCGGCGATCAGCTCGGGGCGTCGCTCGCCCTTCACGCCGCGACCGGCCACGAACTGTGAAGCCGTCATCGGGCCCTCTCGTATGCGGCGGGGCCCGGGCGAGATCGCCCGGGCCCCGGTCTCTCTGTCGGCCTTACTTCTTCAAGGCCGCGTCGATGGCCGCCTTGGCCGCCGCGATGACGGGCGTCGGATCGTCGCTCTTGGCTTCGATCTGGGCCGTCATGGCGTTGTTGAACGCGTCGTTGATCTTGCTGAAACCGGGGATGAAGCTCCACGGCTTGGCATAGTCGGCGCCCTTGACGAGGACCTCCTTGCCGGCGGCCGGCGGGACGTCCTTGCGGGACGGATTGGCGATGCCGCCCTGCGTCCAGATCTTCATCCCATCCGGGCCGGTCAGGTACGTCAGGAGCACCCAGGCCGCGTCCTTGTTCTTCGAGTCTGCCCCGATCGAGTAGCTCACCGTGAAGCCGAGCGTCGCCTGCTGGGTTCCCTTCGGCATCTCGGCCCAGGCGTACTTGGTGTCCGGGTAGGTCGACTTCATGTACGGGTCGAGCCAGCCGCCCTCGAAGATCATGGCGACCTGCTTCAGGCCAAGCGCCTTACCGCACCAGTCGTCGCCCTTCAGGTCCGCAGGCCGGCCTCCCTGGCCACTCTTGAACCAGCCGAGGTAGGTCGTGAGGGCGTCCTTGACCTCCGCCGTGTCGACCGTGTCCGTCGTCTTGTCGTCACTCAGAAGCGAGCCGCCGTTCTGGTAGATGAAGGCGAGTGCGCGGTCGAGCGTGCTGCTCAGGCAGAAGGCCTTCTGGTTGCCGGTCGTCAGCTTCGTGGCCGCCGCCTTGAGCTCATCCCAGGTCGTCGGCGGTTGGAGCCCCGCGGCCGTAAACATGTCCGTGTTGTAGGCCATCGCCAGCGTGTTGCCGTCCTTCGGGAAGCCATAGATCTTGCCGTCCGGCCCCGTGAAGGCGTCGAGATACCCCGGGAAGAACTGGCTCGTGTCGAAGCCACGCTCGGAGGCCATCGTGCCGACGTCCTCGAGGACGCCCTGGTCGATCCAGTCGGGCGCCAGGCTCGAGTCGACGTAGAAGACGTCGGGCGGCGCGCCCGAGCTGAACTTCGCCGCCATAGCGGTCGCGTAGTCGGTCGCGACGGGCTGGTAGTCGAGCTTGATGTTGGGGTACGCCGCCTTGAAACCGGCGAGCACCGCATCGAGCGCCTTCCCCTCATCGCCGCTCGACTGCCAGCCCGACAGGACCACGGTCCCCGACACGCTCGACGCATCGAAGGACGGGCCGCTGCTCGCCACACTCGGTGAGCTTGACGTGGCCTCCGCGCTCGTGCCCGGGTTGGCCGCCGAGCCCGCTGCCGGCGACCCGCCGCTGGAACTGCAGGCACTGAAAATCAGAACGAACACCGCCGCGAGGGCGGCGACGCGCCAAAGTCGACGCATGTGGTCTCTCCTCCACTTGCTGTGACGTCGTCGCCCGGCCGGCTGCACCTGGCGCAGCCTGAACGGTCCGGCGGCCGGAGCGATCGTGTCGGCAAGTCATCGCCGACATGGCATTACAGCTGTATGCCAGAGCTATTGCGGAGCAATCAAGTCCGCGACAAATCACGCCGGCGTCGCCCGTGGCCGGTGCTGACTGGTCCTTTGTCGCTTCTCGGAATTGGACCTGTTCTGGTTGCCAGGCTCGCTGAAGAGCGGCGGATTCGCATCTGGAGTGTTTACCTCAGGCACCACGAGAAGTACGATGCACTGGCATTGGCACTTCGCGTCCTCCGGCTGGCTGCCGTGGCGTCGATCCTCGCGTTTGGGCTGACTGCACGCGCGATCACGCCG
>DATHGS010000189.1:0-2617 GCA_035490155.1 Candidatus Methylomirabilota bacterium
CCGGCTGCGGGTCCTGCTCGTCGACGCCGGCGACAAGACCGTGCCGGCCCAGGACGGCTCCAAGGCGCCGGTCTCGATCTTCGTCGAGGAGACCGGCAAGACCGGCTTCGCGTTCCTGACGGACCTGCCGAACCCGCGCAAGCTGGCCCAGGTCAACCCGGGCGACGCGGTCGAGCTGACGCCCGAGGGCAACCGGCTCATCGCGACGAGCAACGGGATGCGGATCGGGATCGTCGAGCCGCGCGTCGCGGCCCGCCTCCTCAAGCTCCTCGCCGAGGGCAACAAGTACGCGGCCGGCGTCACCTCGCTCGGCGACAAGGACGTCCGGATCATCATCCGCGAGATCTACCAGGACCCGCGCAACTACGGGAAGGTCTCGTTCCCGACGGCGGCCAAGTCGACAGACCTTCGCCCGTACACGAAGGGCACCCTCGTCCGCGAGGAGATGGATCTCGAGGAGGATCTCGAGGACGACGAGGAGGACGACGAGATCGAGGACCTCGATCGGGTGCTGCCGCCGGAATCGACGACCGACGAGGCGTTCGAAGAAGAGGCCGACGAGCTCGACGAAGGATAGGGTCGATCAGCGGCGCCCGACCGGGGTACGCTGTCTGACATGACGAGTCGCGCCTCCCTCGTCCGAGCCGAACCAGGCTTCTCGCTGCCGTTTTTCGATCGGCTGGCGCCGCCTCCACCGCCCGGCCTCGTCGCCGCGCGGATCGAGGCACATTCCGCGCCGGGCGACATCGTCCTGGACCTGAGCGGTCGTGGCGGCTGGGTCGCCCACGCGGCGCTCGACCGCCAACGACGGGCCGTGAGCCTCGAATCAGGCCCGCTGACGCGGCTGCTCGCCGAGCTGGTCCTGCGGCCGCCGGACCTCCGCCATCTCGACGCGGCGTTCCAGGCGATGGGCGCCTCACCGCACGGTGCTACCAGCCTCCGCATGGCCGTGGGCGAGCCGTTCGCCACGCGCTGTCCGGGTTGCGAACGAATGGTCGTCGCGGACGAGTTCATCTGGTCATCGCCGACGAACCCGGCGCCCGGGCCGGCGTCGGCGGCCGGCTCGACGGCAAGTTCGGCCGGGTCGGCTGGGTCTGCCGCGTCAGCCGGCGAGGACGGCGGAGCCGATGCCGTTCCGATTCGGAAGCAGTACCGCTGCCACGTCTGTCGGGGCCAGCGCGGCAGCGGCGACCAGCGGACCGCCGCCACCGACGCCGACGATCTCGAGCGAGCCCGGACCGCACCGGACAGGGCCGACGTGATTCGCGACGGCCTGCGGGACCGGTTCCCGGTGCTGGAGAGCGGCGACGCGCTCGTCGACGGCCTGCTCGACCTTCACACGCCGCGACAGCTCATCGGCCTCGAGGCGATCCTCCAGCGCGTCGAGGGCGACCTCCGCGCGGCGCCGGTCGAGGCCGCCCTGCGCCTCGGTTTCCTCCACGCCCTGCTGCCGGCGAGCCGGCTCAACGGCTTTCCGGGCCGGATCGGCACGCTCCGGATCCAGGGCGGACGTGTCCGAGCGCCTGGCTCCGCTCAGTGGCGCGAGCGCAACCCGTGGCTCGCCTTCGAGGACGGCATCCGGCTCGTTCGCGGGTTCATCCAGCGACTCGAAGGGGGCTCGTACGGTTCCGTTCAGGCACGCATCGGCGAGGATCTGCGGAGCCTCGCCGACGGGACGGCGACGGCGGTTCTGCGGGTCGCCGGACCGTCGACCGGGCGGGCCATCGGGGCGGAGGCGGCGGAGCGCGATGTCGCGGGCGCCCGGACCTCGTCCTTGGCTCCGGGGAGTCGTCGCCGGATCCGGCTCGTCCTCGGCCAGCCGGCGGTCCGGCCGAACCAGGAGCGGCTGTCGCTGTCCTACTGGGCGACTGCGTGGGTGCTCGGCCACGAGGCCGCCGCTACGTTGCCGATCGACGCGTTGTCGGGCGCCGCGATCCGTGCTCCGTGGGGCTGGCACGCGGCGGCGTTAGGCCGAGCCCTGGCCGACGTCGAACCGTCGATCGCCCGCGACGGGCGGGTCGTCTTCCTCGTCGACGGCGGTGGACCCGAAGCGCTCGTGGCCGCAGCCCTCGGCGGTGTCGAAGCCGGGTTCCGGCTGGTCGGTGCCCGCCTGGAGGACGGCGACGAGGAGATCGCCGGCGTCATCGATCTGGTCCCACCCGGCGCCGTCCGTCAACCGGGCCCGCGAACCCGCGCCAACATCGGGCTCCAGCCCGACGACGGAGGAGCCGGCGACGCCGATCTCGTCCCGGGACCGGGCCTCCTGTCACCGCCGGAACGATTCGATCGCCGCCCGTTCTCGCCTGCGGACATTGCCCGAACGGTCACCGACGTGGCCGTCGAGACGATCAAGGCCCGCGGCGAGCCGGCCCGGCACGAGCGCCTTCTCGGCGAGATCCTCGTCGGGCTCGATCGGGCCGGCCAGCTGCGTCGGCTCGTCGCCGCCGAGCGCGACGGTGAGGGTCGGGACTTCGAGAGCGATGGCGGTCGCGACCACGGCGACGGCGGTCGCGACCACGGCGACGCGGGAGCGGGTGGCCCCTACCTCGCCGAGCCGGAACGGCGAGGGGGCGATCGTCGCCTGATCGGCCGCCGCGAGGCTCCAGGCCCGTCGCTC
>DATHGS010000190.1:0-3299 GCA_035490155.1 Candidatus Methylomirabilota bacterium
TGGAGGAGAAGCTCCGGGCTCGCCCCGACAACCTCGAACGTTGGCGTTCGGACGAAAAACAGGTACGGACTGGGGTTGACCCGCCGAAGCGCCCGGTAGAGGGCGACGCCCTCCAGTGTTCGGCCAGTCGCCGGATCGAGCGGCAGCCCGAACGACTGGCGTCGGGCGAGGACGACCTGGATCGCCTCACCGGACGCAATCGCATCCTTGGCGACCTCGACCGCCCGGATGTACGCGTCGCGTCCGAGGCTCGTGTCGATCTTGTCGTCCCGGAGTCCGGCGGCGGCGCCCAGCGTGGCGGATGAGGCCGACGAGGCAGACGAGGCAGTCGACGCCGCAGCCGCGGAGCCTCCACGGCGAGCCGCGCCGGCGGCATTCTCGGCGGCACTGGGTCGCCCCGTCCGCTCGAGGACCTCGAAGATCGCCTCCTCCGCGATCCGGTAGCGGCCCTCGAAATCGGGCGTCTCGGTGTGGAGCGAGGCGAGCGCCGAGAGGGTGTGAGTCAGGTGGTCGAAGACGAGGACGAGATCGGTCTCGATGAAGGTCGCCGTCGGGACGCCGACCGGGTCGCGATCCGGGAGCGGAACGCTCGGTTCGAACGTCGAGACCGCGTCGTAGGCGAGGGCGCCCACCGCGCCACCCGTGAAGCGAGGCATGCCGTCGGTCGGCTGAACGCGGCGCCTCGGTACGAACGCCCGAATCGCCTCGAGCGGGTCGGGCGCCGCCGCGCTGGCCACAGGCAGATCCGGCGTGTAGGTCGGGACCGACAGCGGACGCGTCTGGATCGACGCCTGTCCGTCACGGACCTCGAGCAGCCGCCGCGGGCCGACGCCCAGGAACGAATAGCGACCAAGCCGCTCCCCGCCCTCGACCGATTCGAGGAGATAGGCCGGCGTCACGCCGTCGTCGAGCCGGAGGAACGCCCCGATCGGGGTCTCGAGATCGGCCGGGCGGGTCGCCCGAAGGAGGATCGTGTCGGCGTTCGGGGCGAGGCGTTTCGCCTCGGTCAGGCTGAGCGGATCGGTTGTCGTCATGTGTCGGTGGCCTCCGTGCGGCGCGCCCCGCACCCGGGAATCAGAAACGACCTTAACGTCCCGGGGACGAAAGGTCGTGCCTTCCGCGGTGCCACCCTCATTCGGCGATGCCGCACTCATGTGACCGGCGGGCTCCGTGACGGGTCCCGCTGGAACCTCCGCCGCCGAGCCGATCGGCGCTGCCCTCTATCGCTGGCGCTCTGCGCCGGAGCCTACTTGGGGTGGTCGATTCGACCACCGACGTTCGGTCCGGAGGCTCCCGGGTCCATTCCCCGCCGTCGTCGCTCCGGTTTCCACCAGCCACCGGATCTCTCTGCCGACGCTCGACGGGTACTCGTCCCGTTCACAGCCCGTTCTTCGTGATGTGGCCGGGAGTATGGCCCGGGTCAACAGGCAGCGTCAAGCGATGAGCGTGTCGCGGCTGGGGACGCTGGTCAGGTGCGGCCGCGGGATCTGCGCCACGGGCGTTGGCCGGCGATCCTCGTCTGGGGCCGGACGGCCGAGGTAGTAGCCCTGGCCCAGATCGCACCCGAGGGCGGCGAGCCGATCGAGCTGGGGTGCCGTTTCGATCCCCTCCCCGATCGTCGTCAGGCCGAGCCGTTTGGCGAGGGCGATGATGGCCGCAGCGATCGCCTCCTCGGGCCCCTCCTCCTCGAGCGCGGTGACGAACGAGCGATCGATCTTGAGGATGTCGATCGGCAGGCGGGCGAGATAGCTCAGCGCCGAGTAGCCGGTGCCGAAATCGTCGATGGCCAGCCGAACGCCGAGCTCGCTCAACCGTTCGATCGCCGGTCGGGCGACGTCGATGTCGACGAGCGACGACTCTGTGAGCTCGATGACGAGGCGGTTCGGTGAGAGCCCGCTCGCCTCGAGTGCCCCAGCGAGATAGGCGACCATGTCCTCGCGGACGAGCTGGCTCGACGGCACGTTCACGCTGACCCACGGGCGATCGCCCGGTTTGCCCCAGGGCGCCGTCGTCCGACAGGCCTCAGCGACGACCCAGTCCGTCAGGGGGCCGATCAGCCCGCTCGACTCCGCCAGTGGAATGAATTCCATCGGTGGGACGAGCTGGCCGTCGCGAAGCCAGCGAACGAGCGCCTCGTAGCCGATCGCCCGGCCGGTTCGCAGGTCCACCACGGGCTGGTAGTGAAGGCGCAGCTCGCCGCCGACGATGCCCGCGGCCAGGTCCGTCACGCGCTGGAGCTGGGTGATCGCATCCGCCTGCATCGATTCGTCGAAGACCTCCAGGCGGCCCTTGCCGCGAGTCTTGGCGAGGTACATCGCGATGTCGGCATTGCGCACCAGGTCGTCGGCGGACTCGTCTTCGGGGCCGGCAATAGCGATGCCGATGCTGGCCCCGACGGCCACGCGGTGACGGCCGATGTCGAATGGCTCGGCGAAGGCGGCGAGCACCCGCTCGGCCACCTGAATCGGGATAAGCGGCGTCGCGCAGGCCGGCAGGGAGATGACGAACTCGTCGCCGCCGAGTCGGGCGGCGATGTCCGTATCGCGGAGGGCCCCGCGCAGTCGCTTCCCGACAGCGATCAGGAGGTTGTCGCCGGCGACGTGGCCGTAGGTGTCGTTGACCGCCTTGAATTCGTCGAGGTCGATGAGCAGGACGGCGAGCGGCCGATCGGTCGATCGGTTCGCGAAGTCGGCCGCCAACCGATCCGTGAAGTAGCGCCGGTTCGGCAGCGAGGTCAGGCCGTCGTAGAGCGCCTGGTGGCGGAGCCGGTCGGCCAGCGATTCGCGCTCGCGGAGGCTTTCGCCAAGCTCGCGCATGGCGTCGCCAAGGCGACCGATGACCAGGAACCCGATCAGGGCGCCGCCGATGATGTATGGCGCCGGATCGACCTGCTGGCCGCTCGAGGCCTCGATCGCCAGGGTCGCCGGGTTGACCAGCAGCGCTGCGGTCAGGGCGACGATCCGGCGGCGGCTGACGTGCCGCACGTCGGCGGGCAGGTGCTCCGGAAGGATCGCCATCGACGGATGCAGGGCGGCGGCCCCGAGGAATGCAAGCTCGGCGGCGGTGGCCAGCAACCCCGGAGCCGTAAAGGCACCGTTGCCGGCCATGCCCCGCAGCAGATCGAAGACGATGATGGCGTTCGAGGCGACGACGAGCATGACGATGAGCCGGGTCGCCGGGCGGTGCGCCCCGGCGAGGAACCACATTCGAGCGACCATCGCCAGGAGAATGAGTGTCGGGTAGAAGAAGGCGACCGCGACGATCGAGCTCTGGCGCGCGGCAATCGCGTATGGGGCAAA
>DATHGS010000191.1:0-5742 GCA_035490155.1 Candidatus Methylomirabilota bacterium
CGCGTTGTGCCGTCCGGCGAGCGCGAGTCGCGTCGGGACGGTGCCGCCGTGCGGGTCGAGACCGTGGATCTCGAGCTGTGTCGCGCTCGGCGTCGTTGCGGTGATCCGGCCGAGAAGCGCCGTCGCCGGACCGCCGGCCGTCGCGTACTGCTCCGAAATGCCGCGGGCAACCTTGGGGAGGTCCTGAGCGGGGTCGTCGACCAGTGCCGTCGCGACGACCCGGCCGGACCAATCGGCAAGGCCGGCGACGAGCGCGGCGACACCATCGTCGGCGACGTTGGCGACGAGCACCGGCGACGAACCGTCAGGCGACGGGCGGGCGCGACGGAGCCAGCGGTCGAAGGCAGCGATGACGGCGGCCCGATCGGCGAAGACGTCGGGGTGATCCCACTCGGCCGACGTGACGACGGCGATCGACGGGCGATAGGCATCGAAGTTGCCGGCATACTCGTCCGCCTCGACGACGAAGGCCGCTCACCTGCCCCACCGCGCGGTCGCGGGCACTCCGCTCGTCAGCTCAGGCGGCAGCAGCGCGCCAACGAAGGCCGACGGGTCCGCCCCCGCCCGGACGAGGAGGTGGACGAGCCAGCCGGCGGACGTGCTCTTGCCGTGCGTCCCGGCAACGCCGATCAGGGTGCGACCGAACGCCGCATCCGCGACGACCTGCTGCCATGGCTCGACCGGAACGCCGGCGTGGCGCGCCGCGAGGAGCTCCGGATGGTCCGGCTGGATCGCCGTGAGGGCCTTGGTGACGGCCAGTCGATCCGGGGCGGGCGGATCCGTGACATGCGCGGACGAATGCTCCCAGGCGAGGGGGATACCGGCGGCGACGAGGGGCGCGGTGTAGGGCGATGGGCCGCCGGCGTCGCAGCCAGATGGTTCGCCGCCGGCTGCCCGGGCGAGGAGGGCCGCCGCGCTTGCCCCGGCGCCGGCCGCCCCGACGATGTGGATCCGTTCGCCGGGTGTGATCGGGCGGGCCTCCCGGGCGGCGGCCAGCCCGGCCCCGACTGGAGCGCTGCCGGTCATCGCGCCTCGTCCGAGGCGCCCGCCGCGTTCGGCGCGCCCGATGCCTCCCCCGCGCTCGATGCTTCCCCCGCCCCAGAACCCTTCGACCCGGCGGCACCGGCCCACTCGACGAGGATCTCGAGCACGGCCGCCGCGCTGGCCTCCTTGTTCGCCGACCTGTCGCCGTTCCAGACGAAGCGCCGGACATCGACGCCCTGGGCGGCGGCCACGGCGACATACGTCAGTCCGACCGGCTTGGCGTCGCTGCCGCCGTCCGGACCGGCGACACCGGTGACCGCTGCGGCCAGGTCAGCGGAAAATCGCTCTCGGGCACCCTCGGCCATCGCCCGTCCGACCTGGGCGCTGACCGCGCCATGGGCTGCGAGGACCTCCGTCGGGACGCCGAGGAGGGCCGCCTTCGCGGTGTCCGCGTAGGACACGACACCACCAAGGAAGTACCCGCTCGAGCCCGGGATGTCCGTGATCGCATCGGCGACGAGGCCGCCGGTGCAGGATTCGGCTACCGCGACGGTCAATTCGCGCCCGAGGCAGATGGCCTGGAGGCGCTCGGCCAGGCCGACGAGCTGCTCGCCGGCCACCGCTACTGGTGCTGCGTCTTCTTCGGCCCGTCGGGTGGCTGGAACAGCCACGTTTCGGGGACGCCGCGCTTGCCCATGGCGCCCAGCGCTTCGCCGTTGAGGGTGAAGAACGTCGCCCCTGACGAACCGGTCCGGACCTCTACGGAGCTCGTGCCGGTAAAGGCAACCGACTTGCCCGGTTGATAAGTCCTGCCGGCACCGCCGGTCAGCGTGGACAGCTTGCCATCGACCCAGACCTTGATCCAGGCGGGACTGCCCTTGATCGCCACGACGAGGTTGACGCCCTTGAAGGCGACGGTGACGTGGTGGGTCGGCGACGTCGTCTTGCCGGACGTTCCGGTCGCCGTGACGACGATCGACCAGCGCCCGGTCGTCAGCTGGAGCGGCGTATTGAACGTGCCGTCGTCGGCGACCGGCACGTCGACAGGTGCCGGGGCGGGCGGCGGGCTTGCCCCGGCGCTCCCCGCAGAGCCCGATACCGGCCCGTCGTACGTCGCGCTGACCGACACGCTCGTGGCATTGCTCGCCGTCCCCTGGACGGGGATCGCACCGTTCTCGAGCGTGATCCCGTCGGCCGGCTGGTCGACGGTCAGGACCGGCGCCTCTATCTGGGCGTAGGGCACCGTGATGACGACCTGGGCCGTCTGGTCCGGGTGCTTGCCCGTCTCGGGATCGGTCGCATCGATCTTGAACTGGTTCTTGCCCCGCCGGAGGTCGACCTCGACGCTCCACGCCCCGGTCGAATCGGCCGACGCCTGGCGCGAGCCGCCGGCGGCCTCGACCGTGACCGTGCCGCCTGGGATCGTGGTGCCCATGAGGACGTACGAGGCGGTGCCCTCGTCGACGGTGATGGTGGCGACCGCCGGCGTCGTGACGGTGATCGTCGGCGGCTTGTTGTAGCGCAGGATCTGGACGGCGAGGTACGCCCCAACGAGGAGCACGACGACCGTCAGGAGCGCGGCAACGACGACGCCCGGCGAGAACGTCAGGCCGCGCCGTGGTGGGGCGATCGGTCGCGGAACGGAGATGACTGGCTGCGCCGGTGCGCCGTCGCCGCGTTCGCGGCGCCACTGGACGAGGATCTCGTCGGGGTCGAGGCCGAGATAAAGGGCGTAGTTGCGGAGGAATCCCTTCGTGTAGACGGCGCCCGGCAGCTCCTTGTAGTCGCCCCGCTCGAGAGCCGCCAGATAGCGCGAGCGGATCTTCGTGTCACGCTCGGCCCGGTAGAGATCGACGCCCTTGCGCTCTCGGGCGGCGTAGAGCCGCTCGGGGAGCGACGGGCTGGCGTCGGCGGCAGAGGTCGGCGGAGCTTCGTCCGGCCCCGGCCGCAGCTCCTTCGTTCCTCGCCGCGCCTCGTCCCGTGTCGTCATCGATCTCGATCCTCGTCGGCGTCGTCCCCGTCCGGCGGCGCACCCGCGGGCGCGGCGCCATCACGGCGAAGCACCGCGCGAGCGTTCGAGCCGTCGAACGCACCGATGTAGCCACGCTGCTCCAGCTGGTCGATGATCCGGGCGGCCCGCGCGTAGCCAACCTTCAACCGTCGCTGGAGAAGCGATGCTGAGGCCCGATCGTACTCCCGAATCACCGCGACGGCATCCGGCAGGAGACGATCCGCCTCCTCATCGGCGAGATCGTCGACGGAGCCGGAGGTGTCCTCGTCGGTCTCGACGATGCTCAGGTCGTAGTGCGGGTCGTCGATCTGGTCGCGCCAGTGCTCGGTGACACGGTGGATCTCGGCGTCGGACACGAAGACGCCCTGGAGCCGCATCGGGCGGGGCAGGTCGGACGGCTGGTAGAGCATGTCGCCGCGCCCGATGAGGTCCTCCGCGCCGGGCGAGTCGAGGATCGTCCGCGAGTCGATCTGGGAGGCCATGGCGAACGCGATGCGGCTCGGAAAGTTGGCCTTGATGAGGCCGGTCACGACGTTGACCGACGGTCGCTGCGTCGCGAGGACCATGTGAATCCCCGTGGCCCGAGCCTTCTGGGCCAGCCGGACGATCGGGTCCTCGACGTTCTTGCCCTCTCGCATCATCAGGTCGGCGAGCTCGTCGATGATGATGACGATGTACGGGAGGCGGTCCTCGGGATCCGCCCGGGTCTCGTTGTAGGCCTTGATGTTCCGGGCGGCAGCACCGGCAAACCGGCGGTAGCGGCCCTCCATCTCGTTGACCGCCCACTTCAGGGCGGCCTTCGCCCGCTCCGGCTCGGTGATGACCGGGACGAGGAGATGGGGCAGGCCGTTGTAGCTCGCGAGCTCGACGCGCTTGAGGTCCATCAGGATCATCCGGATGTCGTCGGGGGTCGACTTGCAGAGCAGGCTCGTGATGACGGCGTTCACCATCACGCTCTTCCCGGAGCCGGTCGCGCCGGCGATGAGGAGGTGCGGCATTTTCGCCAGGTCGACGGCCTGGGCCTTGCCCGCCACGTCGCGCCCGAGGGCGAACGTCAGCTTGGATTCCGAGGCGGTGAATGGGACCTCCTCGAAGATGCGGCGGAGGGCGACGACGTTGAAGTCCTGGTTCGGGATCTCGATGCCGACCGCGCTCTTGCCCGGGATCGGGGCCTCGATCCGGAGCGAACGGGCGGCGAGGGCCATCGCCAGGTCGTCGGCCAGCGCCTCGATCCGCGACACCCGGACGTCGACGGCCGGCTGAACCTCGTACTGGGTGACGACCGGGCCCGCGTTGCGGGCGATGATCACCGAGCTGATCCCGAAGCTCGCCAGCTTCTTGGTGATGATCTCCTCGTTCCGAGCGTGAGCGGCGGGGCTGCCGCCGGGCTCGGTCGGGTTCGCGATGTCCTCGAGCAGGGTCAGGGGCGGCAGGACGTATTCGATCCGCTCCTTCGTCGGCGGCGAGTCGCCGGCGTCGGTGATGTCGTCGAGGGCGCGGATCGGCCGGGGCGGGTCCGCGAGGAGCGTCGCCGAGGAGCCCAACGACTCACCGCTCCGGCCGCGGGCAAAGGTCGCGGAGGTCGGCATCGTGCTCGGGACCGCGGCCGGGATCCGGCTCTCGTTGGTCGCGTCGGCAACCTTGCCCCAGAGCCCGGTCTGACCCGGTGAGTCGGGATCGGCCGTGATCGCGGTGCGGCCGACCCGTGCGCGGGGGGCGCCCGGGGCGGGGCGTTCCGTGCCGCGAGCCGCCGGATCGACGGCCGCGTCGCGGCGCATCGAGGCGGCCGCGGTCGAACCGAACCAACGGGCCATGACGGTTGCCGGGTGGGCGATGTCCCGCGGCCGCAGGTTGAACCCGATCATCAGGCCGATCGCGACGAGTGCCAGCAGGATCACGACCGCGCCCGGCGCCGTGAACAGGGGCGTCAGGATCGAGGCGAAGAAGCGCCCGATTCGCCCTCCGGAGGTGACCCCGACGACCTGTACGATGCCGAGCAGCCCGACGTAGGCCAGCGCGGTCCCGATGAGCGTCCCGCCCCAACCCGAGCTCGGCCGGCGGCCGGGCCCCCACTCGAGATACCAGCCTGCGGCCAGCAGGAGGAACGGCAGCAACCAGCGGAGGCTGCCGAACCACGGCCCGACGGTTCCGATCCACCATTGCGTCAGGGCGCCCTGACCCTGGAGGACCAGGGCGATGAGCGTGACTGCACCCAGGACCAGGAGGACCAGGCCGACGAGCGAGCGAGCGACTTCCGGGTTGATCGGCGGGATATCGAACGACGGCAGCCCGCTGCTCCTTTTCCGGCTGCGGCTGGTTCGTCTGGGCGTCGAGCGACGCCGGGTCGCCACGCTCAGACCTCGACCACGACCGGGAAGACCATCGGCCGCCGCTTCGTCTGTTCGTAGAGGAACCGCGACACGCCGTCCTTGATCTGGCTCTTGAGCAGGCCGATCTCGCTGATGTGGTCGCCTGGGTTCTGGATCGAGGTCATCACCCGGTCGATCGCCTCGGCCATGATCGGATCCTTCTCGTTGAGGTGGACGAAGCCGCGGGTGATGATCTCCGGCCGGCCGACGATATTGCCCGACTGTTTGTCAACGGTGACGACGACCATGAACATTCCGTCGTTGGCGAGCGCCTTGCGATCGCGCAGGACGACCTCGCCGACGTCACCGACGGACAACCCGTCGACGTAGACATAGCCGGCCGTGACCGGTTGGCCGCGCCTGGCCGTTCCGTCCTCG
>DATHGS010000192.1:0-8246 GCA_035490155.1 Candidatus Methylomirabilota bacterium
CGGATCGACGACGACAGCACCGACGATGACGACATCGAGCTCCGAGAGGCCGACCCGGCCGGATTGCGTCATCCGATTGCGGAGGTTTTTGGCATAGCCCCACTGCGGTTCGTCGCCGGCGGCCTGGCGATCCTCGCTGACGCGGAGCCAGAGGTCGGTGTCGCCGACCCGGATCCGATCGCCCGTCGAGGGTCCATAGCGGGCCAGTGACTCTTCCGGGCTCAGGCGGGTCATGGCCGCTCCTTCCCGGGCGTGCCGGCTGCTCCGGCCGCTCCGCTGGAGCCACCGAAACGGACGAGATCGACCGACTTCGTCTCGCCCGGTCGCCAGTGCACCGAATCGCCCGCAGCCAGGTCGAGGCGGAAGCCCGTTGCGGCCTGCCGGTCGAAGGCCAGCCGCGGGTTCACCCGCTCGAACGGGTAATGGCTCGAGACGCGGACGGCGCGCGTCGAATCGTTTCGGACCTCGAGGGTCACGCGTTCCCGGCCGGCGGTCGTGTCGATCGGCTGTCGGGTCGTTCGGACCGCGCCCGGTCCGTCGGCGTCACTCGGCGCGCCCGCCCCGAGCGGATCGACGAGCACGACCAGCCGCGCCCCGTCGGCCATGAGAACCTCGAGCCGGACCTCGTCGACGAGCTCGCGGACGCCGTCGAGCACCTCGCCGGGCGCCACGGCCGCGCGCCCCGCGTCCTCCACCGCGTCGTAGTAGGCACCTGCCCTCGCCGCTTCCAGCATTGCGTCGCAGATGAGGGCGACCGCCTCAGGCGCGTTCAGGGCGAGCCCGGCCGCGCGATGTCGTCGGGCGAGCTTCGCGGCGCTGAAAATAAGGAGCCGCTCCTCCTCCCATGGGGTCAGGCGCATCCGGCCATGGTAGAGGTCCGAACGCCTCGATCGACGGCGACACGGCGAACGTTCGACTACACTCGCGGGCGCCTCGGGGCGGCGAGCGGAGCCATGGAGCGAACCGGTGATGAACCAGCCGATCACACCGCCGACAGACGCGCCGGCCGACGGGGCGTCGAGCGAGGAGATGTGGCGGGCCATCCTCCTCGGCATCGACCCGCGCTACGCTCGAACGCGGGCATGGCTGAAGCGCATCCCCGGCACGCCGCGCTGCAAGATGTGCGCAGCGCCGTTCGGCGGTTTCGGCCAACCGCCGATGCACCTGATCCATCGGGACCGCTGGGCTAAGAATCCGCTCTACTGCGGTTCATGCTTCCGCGTCCTCCAGGAGCATCACGGTGGCGCCGAGATCGAAGCAAGCTTCCTGTTCGCCGACGTCCGCGGTTCGACGTCGCTCGCGGAGCGGATGACCCCAACGCAGTTCCGCCGCCTGCTCGATCGGTTCTACGACACGGCGGCGCGGATCCTCGTCGATCACGACGCCATCGTCGACAAGTTCGTCGGCGACGAAGTCATCGGGCTGTTCATCCCGGCCCTTGCGCATGGCGTCCACGCGGCGCGGGCGATCGCGGCTGCCCAGGCGCTCCTTAGAGCGACGGGCCATTCCGATCCGGGTGGTCCGTGGATCCCGATTGGCATCGGGGTCCACACCGGCGTGGCCTACATCGGGTCGGTCGGCGAACCACCGGTGACGGACCTGACGGCGCTCGGCGACGTCGTCAACACGACCGCGAGACTCTCGTCCGCCGCCGCGACCGGCGAGACGCTGGTCAGCGAATCGGCCGCCATCGCCGGCGGCTTCGACACGGCTCTCCTGGAGCGACGTGATCTCGAGCTCAGGGGCAAGGCGGAGACGACGCCGGTCTTCGTCGTCTCGGTCGGCTGAGATCGGAAACTCGACAGTCGGATCTTGGCCGTAAGGCGGTCCGTCGGATAGAATTTGACGAGAACGTCGAACGGGCGTTCGGTCCTGTGGGGATGTGTGGATTCGACAGGGCCCGGCTATCGGAGAACGCGAGCCGAGGATGCTGCTCAGGCCTCGTTAATCAGGCAGCAAAACGAAGTACCTGGCAACCGCCAGCCTGCTCTCGCCCTCGCTGCGTAAGCAGCTAGTGTGAGCGTGGAAGCCACCTCGGTCCCGCGGGTGGTGGAAGCGTCATTCAGCGGGGCTGCAAACCGGATGAGCGTTGCGTAGTCCGGTGACAAGCCCGATCTAGGGACACGCGACTGGACCGTCCGGCAGGGTGCCGATGTTCGTCCGGGCGGTCGACGACAAACCATCGGACACGCTCGTAGTGGTTTCCGGTTAAGGGTTCTGGACGGGGAGTTCGACTCTCCCCCATCTCCACCACTTCAATTTCGGTCGCGACCCGACGCGCGCGCCACGCCACACCGGCCGCTGTGCCGCAGATCTGAGACGGCTCCCAGACGGTTCGTCCCTACTGTTTCGTCATCGCCCATCGTTGGGTATATCGCTACGGAGGAACGAACCCGTGAATGGCTACGCACGGCGGTCGGTCGGACCGATCCGCAGATTCCTGACGCTCCTGGCTGCGTCCGCGATCATCCTTGCGATGGTCGGCCAGGGAGCCTCGCAGGCGGCCTCGGCAAAGCACACGCAGCAATCCATTGCGGGACACATCCTCAAGTCGAAGGCCGGCGGGCTGATGACGGCCCCGGCCCGGGCGATCCTCGAACGGATCGCCCGCGGCGAGCGGGTCGGTGGCCCGGAGCAGGGAGGCAGCGCGCTGGCCAAGCTCAAGCTGTCAGCCGGCGGCGTCCATGCGCCGTCGGGGAGCCTGACCAATGTCCGTGTCAATGACCCGGCCGCAGACTCCCACCAGACGGATCAGACCACCCAGAGCGAGACCGCAATCGCAGTCGCGGGCTCGAATGTGGTCGTCGGGTGGAATGACTCGCAGCAGTCTCTCCAGCCATTCTTCACTGCTGCCTCCAACCTCAATGGTTACGGCTTCTCCAGCAACGGCGGCTCGACGTGGACCGACGGTGGAACCATCCCCAATGCACCCGCCCAGAACAACGTCGGCGACCCATGGTTGGCCGCCGATCGAGCGGGCAACTTCTATTATGCGTCGCTGGCATACGACATCTTCAACAACTCGCTGGGCATCGGCGTCGCGAAATCGACCGACGGCGGCAAGACGTTCTCCGCGCCGGTCACGGCCTCGCCGACCGGAGGGTTCTTCTACTTCGGCGACAAGGACGCGATGACGGTCGGGCCGGACCCGGCCATCAAGACCCGCGACGACATCTATGTCACGTGGGACGACTCCGCCTGCGACGAGACGGCCTGCTTCAACGGCCTTCCGGTTGCCCATTCGACCGACGGCGGCGCGACCTGGAACATCGTCTACGCCGACAAGTTCGCCTTTGACGACACGTCCGGCTGTTCGTTCGCGCAGTACATCGGCGCCCAGCCCCTCGTCGATCCGAAGGACGGCACCCTGTATGTCGCTGCGGAGCGATTCGCGGTCACCGACCCGCTGTGTGACGGCTCCGGCCCCGTCACCATGGACCAGTCGATCTTCAAGTCGACCGATGGCGGCCTGACCTTCGGGAGCCGGGTCGTGATCGGGACGGTGACGTCGGCCTTTCCCCAGGGTTTCATGGAGCTCGGCCCGGGGCTGATCGTCCGGACCATCGAGTTTCCATCGCTTGCCCTGTTCAAGGGCGCCCTCTATGCGGCATGGAACGACGGAGCATCGGGAAACAGCCACATTCGGCTGGCGAAGTCAACCAATGGCGCGGCGAGCTGGTCGCTCAGCTGGGCATCGCAGGGCACCAACGACGAAATCCAACCAGCCCTCAGTAGCGACAGCACGGCCCTTCATCTGCTGTTCTACCAGCGGAACTCGGACAACACCCTCGATGTCATCGCCGCCAATTCGACGAACGGGAGCGGGTTCGTCCAGCGGACGACGACATCGAAGTCCTTCCCGGGCGTCCTGACGGTCCCGCAATTCGACCCACTGATCGCCTTTGGCTACATGGGCGACTACATCGCCAACGTGAGTGACGGCACCCACCAGTACTTCGCCTGGGGAGACAACCGGGACAAGGTCACGAACTTCCTGTGGCCAGACGGGCGGTACGACCCGAACATCTACTTCGCTCGGCAGTAGAAATCAGACCTGTCGCCCCCTGGGTGTGGTGAGCTTGCGCGGTCTTGGCGTCGCCTCGCGATCCCCTGGCACAGGACAACCGGCAACAACCAGTCGACAGGGCGATCGAGCTCGGGCATTCCGAGCTCGATCGCCCCGAAGCGCCGCGACGACCTCGCGGCGCTTTTTCACTTCGGGATATGGTCCTCAGGATCACCTGATAGTTTCGGTGTGGCGGATGGTGAGCTTAGGCGACCACATTCAAGTTGCCGGAGGTTTGGGACCTGACGGCGTATGGCACGTTTGTGTCGATATCACTGTCATGCCGACTTAAGGTTCGCTCCGCAATACCGCCCGCCGACGGACGCCCGGCACCACTCGTAGGATGGGCGGGGATACTAACGGCTTCCACTTAAGGGAAAACAAACCTCCGTCACAATCGCGCGCACGCCGGCTGAGATCCGCCTTCACCTGCGGACGGCCCTCGCCGCATCCATCAGGCGGTTTGCGCGATCCGGATCGACCGGGTTCCAGGTGTTGCCGTCGACCTTGAGGCTGGTGCCGACGATGGCCCCGTCGGCGACCCTGAAGATCTCGGCGACGCTGTCGGCGCGGACGCCCGTGTTGGCGATGACGGCGATCCCGGGTACGGCTTCCTTCGCTGCCCTCAGGTCTTCCATCGAGAACGGGACGCCCGCCGCCGGGCCGCTGATCAGCAGCGCGTCGACGCCGAGGAACGCGGCGCCCTTCGCCCGATCCGCAATGGTCCGACTGCCGAGAGCGCTGCTGAACTCCGGCGAGATGTTGTCGAAGAGGGCGATGTCGTCGCCACCGATCACGGTCCGGTAGCCGGCCAAGTCCCCGAGGGCCGGCGCGATGATGCCCATGTCGCTCTCGTACACGCCGGTCAGGACCTCCCGGATGAACGTCGCCCCCGTCGCCCGAGCCAGGGCGAGACTCGCTTTCGCATCCCAGAGGATGTTCACTCCGAACGGGACCCGGATCGCCGAACGAAGCTCGCCGATCGTCGCGGCCATCGCGGCAGGGATCTCGGGGCCGACGTTGAGCTGATACGGGATGTCGTTCTCGTTGCAGAAGAGCAGCCCGTCGACACCGGCCGCCTGGAGGATCTCGAGGTCGCGCCCGACGACGTCGAGCAGGTGCGCCCGCCCACCTGCCCGGTCGTGGCGTGGCCGGCCCGGCAGCCCCGGGAAATGGAGCATCGCGATGACCGGCTTGACGGTTCCGAAACGGTCGGTGAGCGGGGCGCTCATGGGTTGCCTTCCTCCTGGTGGATGGACTCTGGGTCGATGTCGCGGCTTCGCGCGGCCGACTGCCGAGTGATGAAGTCGATGACGGCGCGATTCCACGGGCCCGGGTTTTCCCAGAAGGCCCCGTGGCCACCCGGGACGACTGCCCACTCGGCATCGGGAAGACCGTCAAAGAGGCGACGGGACAGAGCGGGGCGGATGATGATGTCGTCATCCGCGACGAGGACCAGCGACCTCGTCCCGATCTCGCCAACCCGCTCGAGACAATCGTGGCTGAGCAGGGCCCCGATCTGCGCCGCGAACGCGGCAGGTGGCTGGGGACTTCGTTCCATCTCCGCAACGAGCGCGGCCACGTTCGCTGGCTGGGCCTCGAAGAACGACGGGCTGAAGATCCATGGCGCCATCTGGCGCATGAGGACGAACGTGCCGGCTGCGTCCGCGATCAGGCCCCAGGCCTCGAACGCGGCGTAGGTGAATGGGTCGGGGCGGGCGTACGTGTTGGCGAAGATGGCGGAACGCAGGTCGCCCGGATAGGCGAGGGCGTACTCGAGGGCGATGCACCCACCCATCGACACGCCGGCGATGTGGAAGGGTCCGAGCTTAAGCGCGTCGACCACCGCCTTTGCGTCGGAAGCCATTTCACGGCTCGTGTACGGCCCGGCGGGCTGACCCGACCGACCGACCCCGCGGTTATCGAAGGTCACGACCCGCAACCCGGCGGCAAGCAGGTCCGGAAGCTGGTTCGGCCAGGCCTCGAGGTCGTCGCCGACGCCGTTGACCAGGAGGATGGTCTCCGGCCCGTCGCCTTCGACGCGGTAGTGGATGTCGATCCCGCCGGATTGAGTCATCGCCATCGCGTCAGCCTCCATCGGCGGCGACAACGCCACGGCTGTTGTGAGCGGCGATCGCCTGGCGCCAGTAGTCGACGGATTCCTTGAGTTCGGCGAGTACTTCGTCGTCCGATTGCTCGCCGGGCGGGATAATCTCGAGGATCAGCCGGACATCTCCAACCGTCGTCGCTTCGAGCGTCCGCAGGAGCTTCGCCGCGTCGATGACGCCTGCTCGATTGCGCGCCGCCGAGAACTGCCAGTGGTGGTCGCCCTGGCCGTCGGTCTGCTGGAGCTGTACCTCCGCGATCTTGGCCGCGAACCGTCCCGGCCAGGCGTAGGGATCCAGCTCCTCGTCGGTCGCGCCGGGGGTGCAGGTGTGGCCGACATCGAAGCAGAGCCGCCACGGGACGTGGGCTTCATCGCCATCGGTCAGGAGGTCCTCGATCCAGGCGAACGTCGACGGCTCGCGTGGCGACGGCAGGTTTTCCAGCATCAGGAACTCCAGACCTGCTCGGCGGGCGTGGCCCGCGATCTCAGCGAGGCTCTCGCGAAGGGCGGCCATTCTGGCCTCACGCCGATGAGGCGCCGTCCAGTCGGGGACGCTCATCGTGCCGACATGACCGCCGGTTGCAGCGGCCCCGAGCTCCGCGGTCACGTCCACCAGGCTGCGGTACCACGCCACGCCGGCCGCCCGACGCTTCGGCTCGGGATGCAGCAGCAGGTTGGACCCGAACGCGTTGAGACCCGTGAAGGTTGTCTCGGCGACGAGGCCGTGATCGGCGAGCGCAGCTCGCGTTCGCGCGATCGTCAGGGACCGCTCGCCTGGCACGTCCATGCCCTCGAGCAGGTCCGCCGACAACTCCACGAGATCGAGCCCGAGATCGTTCCTGACAACGGCAGCCCAATCCTCCGGTCGCGGCCAGCGCTTCACGGCAAAGCACGTGTTGATGCCGAGCCGGAAGCGAGGCGCCGGCGTGGGACGCGGACGCGCGCCGCCGCTCATGCGACGCCACTCATGCGACGGCGCCTCCCAAGCCGCGAACGACACTCGACCCGAGCAGCGTCCGGTAGCGCTCGTAGATCGGCTCATAGCGAGCATGGGTTTCGCGATCCGGCTCGATCGATGGCTCGAGGCGGCCGGCGGACGCGAGCGCCTCGGCGGCGTCGCGGTACAGCCCGACGCCGAGCCCGGCGAGCATCGCCACGCCGGCGGCCGTCGCGTCGCCAGGAACGCGCGTTACGGGGATCCCGAGCACATCGGCCTTGATCCGGTTCCATGTCTGGAGCGAGGCGTCGCCGCCCGAGACGCGCAGCTCCGTGGCCGGCGAACCGGCGCGGGTGAGCGACTCGATGCGGACGCGAATCTCGAACGCGACGCCCTCCAGCACCGCCCGACCGAGGACGCGACGATCGTGGCGCAGCGACAGGCCCACGATCGCACCACGCAGGCCGGGGTCGTCGCGCTCGCCGTCGCCGAGTGCGGGCAGGAAGATGACGCCACCGGATCCCGGCGCGACGCCGGCCGCGTCGGCGTCGAACCTGGCGAAATCGGCGTCACGCGGGCGCCCCGCCCGGCCGCCGTAGGTCAGCGCCGTGAGCCAGTCAACTGCCTCACCGGTCGTGTTGATACCGACTTCCGTCAGGTAGCCAACCGGGCTCACGGCGCTCGGGTAATGGGTCACGTCGAGATCCGAGAGCGGCTCCTCGACGACCGTGTTGAGGCAGGTCGAGCTGCCGGCCATCTCGCTGACGGGACCCGGGCCGGTGACGCCGGCCCCGAACGCACAGGCGATGCTGTCCCCGGCGCCGATCACCACGGGGATCGTCCGCGCCAGGCCGAATCGGCGAACGAGGGCCGGTCGGAGCTCGCCGACGACACTCCAGGAGGGATGGGCGGTCGGCAACTTCCCGGGATCGAGATCGAGGCCGTTCAGGATGCCCTCGTCCCAGCGCCGAGCCCGCAGGTCGAACAGGGCGCTGGCGGCGGCGATCGTCCAGTCGGTCACAGGCTCGCCGACGAGCTCGAGGGCGACGTAGTCAGACGGTTCCAGGAACCGGTCGGTCGCGGCGAAGACCGCTGGCTCGTTCGCCCGGATCCAGAGGATCTTGGCGGCCACATGG
>DATHGS010000193.1:0-5010 GCA_035490155.1 Candidatus Methylomirabilota bacterium
TCGACGGCTTTGCCGACGCGGACGATGCTGCCGAAGTCATCACCCACCCGCTCGACGGCTACTTCCAGAAGCCGAACGGCCGGCTCGGCCGATACGCGGTCTGGCACCACCGTCTTCGTCCGGAGCTCGGGCATGCCCGGCGCGCACGCTACGCCGTGTTCGAGCGACTCGGCCTGGTGTCGCCCGATGCGACGCCGCACTCAGTGCTTCTCCAGCGCTCGATCGACTTCGACGTCCTGTTGCCGCCTCGATCGGTCTGATCTGCCGCCGCCGACATCGGATATTCGCCTGGCTCATGAAATCTGCCGTCTGCACGCTTGACCCGATGCAACGTTCCGCTTGCTCGAGCGTGGATCGGTCGAGAAGCGTGGAGGGTTGAGCGTGCTGGACGCGAATCTCATGAGTGAGCCGCATAACGAGGGTCAGCGATGCGGGCTGGGAGGCCCCGAGCGCAGAAGTCGCCACGAATCGAAGCGCCCGGCCGGGCTTGGGCCCGACCGGGCGCGTGTCTGCGATGGACAAGTCGGAGGCTTAGACCTCCTTGAACTCGCCCTCGACCGTCTCCTCGCCGCCGCCGCCGGTCGCGGCTCCGGCCGGCTCGCCTTCCGGCGAGCCCTCACCTTCGGCTGAGCCTTCGCCGCCGGCACCGTTCGTGCCGTCGCCGCCGCCGTCCGACGCGGACGCCTGGTACGCGGCCGTCGAGATGCGGCTGATCGTCTCCGCCAGGGCCGAAGCACCTGCCGTGATCGCCGCGAGATCGGAGCCCTTGAGCGCCTCGCGCAGCGACTCGATCTGGTTCTCGGCCGTGGCCTTGTCCTCGGACGAGACCTTGTCGCCGAGATCCTTGATCGTTCGCTCCGCCTGGTAGGTCAGCTGCTCCGCCTGGTTGCGGGTTTCGACCTCCTCGCGCCGCTGGCGATCCTCGTCCGCGTGCTCCTGCGCCTCGCGGACCATCTTGTCGACGTCGTCCTTGCTGAGCATGGACGAGGCCGTGATCCGGACCTGTTGCTCCTTGCCGGTTGCCCGGTCCTTGGCCTTGACGTCGAGGATGCCGTTCGCGTCGATGTCGAACGTCACCTCGATCTGCGGCACGCCACGCGGCGCCGGCGGAATGCCGGAAAGGATGAACGTGCCGAGCGTCTTGTTATCCGCGGCGAACTCACGCTCGCCCTGGAGAACCCGGATCTCGACCTGGCTCTGGCTGTCAGAGGCGGTCGAGAAGACCTGCGACTTCGAGGTCGGGATCGTCGTGTTCCGCTCGATCAGCTTCGTCGTCACGCCACCGAGCGTCTCAATGCCGAGCGACAGCGGGGTGACGTCGAGGAGCAGGACGTCCTTGACGTCGCCGGCAAGAACGCCGGCCTGGATCGCGGCGCCGATGCCGACGACCTCGTCCGGGTTGACGCCCTTGTGCGGCTCCTTGCCGCCGAACATGGCCTTGACCGCCTCGACGACGGCCGGCATCCGGGTCTGACCGCCGACGAGGATGACCTCATCGATGTCGGAGGCCTTGAGACCGGAGTCCTTGAGGGCGGCCTCGACCGGCTTCTTCGTCTTCTCGATCAGGTCGCCGACGAGATCTTCGAGCTTGGCTCGAGACAACGTCATGACGAGGTGCTTCGGGCCCGACGCGTCGGCCGTGACGTAGGGCAGGTTGATCTCCGTCGACGACGTCGAGCTCAGCTCGATCTTCGCCTTCTCGGCTGCCTCCTTGAGCCGCTGGAGGGCCTGCGGGTCCTTCGACAGGTCGATCCCCTGGTCCTTCTTGAACTCGGCCAGGAGCCATTCGATGACGCGCTGGTCGAAGTCGTCGCCGCCGAGGTGGGTGTCGCCGTTGGTCGCCTTGACCTCGAAGACGCCCTCGCCGAGCTCGAGGATCGAGATGTCGAACGTGCCGCCGCCGAGGTCGTAGACGGCGATCTTCTCGTCGTGCTTCTTGTCCAGCCCGTAGGCGAGTGCTGACGCCGTCGGCTCATTGATGATCCGGCGAACCTCGAGGCCGGCGATCCTGCCGGCGTCCTTCGTCGCCTGGCGCTGGGTGTCGTCGAAGTAGGCCGGGACGGTGATGACCGCCTCGGTGATCTTCTCGCCGAGATACGCCTCGGCGTCGGTCTTGAGCTTTTGGAGAATCATCGCGCTGATCTCGGGCGGGGTGTAGGTCTTGTCGAGGACCTTGACCACCACCCCGTCGCTCTTCGCGTCCTTCTCGACGGTGTAGCTGACGAGCTCCTTGGCCCGCTTCGTCTCGACGTCGTCCCAGCGACGACCCATGAATCGCTTGATCGAATAGATGGTGTTGGCGGGGTTCGTGACGGCCTGCCGCTTGGCCAGCTGGCCGACGAGGCGCTCGCCGGTCTTCGTGAAGGCGACGACCGACGGAACGGTCCGACCACCTTCAGCCGAGGCGATGACGGTCGGCTCGCCGCCCTCCATCACGGCGACGACGCTGTTCGTCGTTCCGAGGTCGATACCGATGATCTTTCCCATGTGTTCCGTGTCTCCTGTTTGGTTGGTGTGGTCTGGTCAGTAGTGGATCGTGATCAGTTGGGGCGGTCCGTTTTTGGGGCCGTCGCGTTCTCCGGCTCGGCCGCGACCGTCACGAGGGCCGGCCGGACGACGCGGTCGCGAAGGCGATACCCGCGCCGAATCTCGCTGACGATCTCGCCTTCCGGGCGCCCCGTGCCAGGCACGTTGGCGATCGCCTCGTGCTCGCGCGGATCGAACGGTGTGCCTGGCGTGGCGTCGATCTGGCGTACGCCTTCGCTCTCGAGCAGTGCCCGGAGCTTGCGGTCGATCGCCACGACGCCCTCGACCCACGGATCGTTGGCGATGGCCGGCGGCCGGGCCTCGATCGCGAGGTCGAAGTCGTCGGCCAGGGCGAGCACCTTGCGAATCAGGTCCTCGCCAGCCAGGCCGAGCATCGCCTCGCGCTCCTCGGCGGTCCGGCGCTTGTAGTTGGCGAACTCGGCGCGTTCTCGCTGGAGGCCGGCGAGGTATTCGTCGGCCTTGGCCCGGGCTGCCTCCAACTCGGCCTTCAGCTGCTCGATGTCGGCCAGCAGTTTCGTCGGCGAGATGTCGATCTCGTCGGCTCGCTCCTGGGCCCTGGTTCGTTGGGTCATACCGGTCCTCCGGAAACGCTGGTTGAAATGGTTCTCATGCGTGGATGTGGGCGACCAGTTCGTTCATCAGGCCCGACACGAACCTGACGGTCCCGATCGCCTGCGGATACGCCATCCGGGTCGGCCCCAGCACGCCGACGACCCCGACAGCGCGGCCCGGTTCGCCGTACGACGCGAGGACGAGCGACACGTCGCGCATCTCCTCCGGCCCGTTCTCCGCGCCGATAAAGACCTGGACCCGGTTCGTGCCGGAGATCGAGTCGAACAGCTGGCCGAGGTAGGCCCGGTTTTCGAGGGCGGCGAAGACCCGCCGCAACTTGTCGCTTCGCTCGAACTCGGGCTCCGCCATGACGTGCAGGAGCCCGTCGCTGAAGACCTCTTCGATGACCGCCGAGTCATAGTCGCGGACCGCCGCGAGGACACGATCGCCGAGATGCTGGACGAGACCGCCGATTGGGCCCGTCCCATCGATCCGGGCGAGGGCTCGCTCGGCATCCGCTGCGGTCCGCCCGGCCATCAGCTCGTCGAGGACGACCGCCGCCCGGGTGAGATCGCCCTGCTCGGTCGGCCCGGCGAGGGTCACGAGGACCTGGCGGAGCGCTCCTTCGCGGAACACGATGATCAGGCTGGCCAGACGCTCCGAGATCGACACGACGTCGATCCGCCGGACGTGCGCCGAGCGCGGTTTGGCCGCGGTGGCGAGGCCGGCCGTCCGGTTGGCCGCGGCGAGGGTCGTGGCGGCGAGGCGGAACCATTGCTCGCTCGCGTGCTGGACCTGGCCGAACTGGTGGCGGATCATCAACTGCTCGACCGGCGGCAGGATGACCGAATCGACGATCGACTCGACGAAGAAGCGATAGCCGGCGTCGGTCGGGATCCGCCCGGCGGAGGTGTGCGGGTGGGTCAGCAACCCGCTCGCCTCGAGGTCGGCGAGGATGTTCCGGACGGTCGCGCTCGACACACCGAAGCCGTATCGCTCGACGAGCGAGTTCGATCCGACTGGTGTCGCTGTGGTCACGTATTCGTCGATGACGGCCCGCAGGATCGACTGTGCGCGAGGATCCAATGAGCCGCTTGAGCGGGGGCGTCGAGCCACTGCGTCTCGGCCTCTTGATCGGAAATGGTTAGCACTCAACGTGTGCGAGTGCTAATGAATCCTAGCAGTCGGCGGTGTCGAGTGTCAACGTTGGGAGATCGCCTCGGCGGGGCGCAAGCGCGTCAGACGAGGCGGCTGAAGAGCTCATTCGAGAGTAATCGGCCTCGCGTGGTCAGGACGATTCGGTCGTCCGTCGTCGTCAGCAGCCCGGCGTCGACCGCCCAGTCGAACGCGGACGCGAGCGGCGGATCCTCACGGGCGGATATCGGCAGCCCGCGGTCCGTGCGCAGGCCGAGCACGACTGTCTCTGCGACCGCGGTCGCGGCGTCGAGTGTTTCGGAGCCACCCGGCGGGAGCCCGAGCCGTCCGCCGCCGGACGGTCGGAGTGCCGCAAGATAGCCATCGAGTCGAGCGGCATTCCAGCGCCGCGTCGTCCCATCGAAGGCATGGGCTCCGGGCCCAACCGCCTCGTACGGCCGCCGCTGCCAGTACGCGAGGTTGTGGCGGCTCTCGTGGCCCGGGCGCGCCCAGTTCGAGATCTCGTAGCCGCGCCAGCCGCTGGCCGCGAGCCGATCGACAGCGTGCTGGTATTGCGTCGCGGCGAGGTCCTCGTCCTGGTCGAGCCGCGCGGCGGCCCGCCAGCGTCGTGCACCGGAGGTCGTCGGCAGGTGATCGCCGGTCGGTCCGGTCAGGCCCTCGGCGTCGGGGTCGTCGAGCGTCAGCGCGTAGAGGGAGAGGTGATCGGGGGCCATCGTCAGCGCTCCCTCGAGGCTGGCCGTCCATGTCTCGAGCGAG
>DATHGS010000194.1:0-2189 GCA_035490155.1 Candidatus Methylomirabilota bacterium
GACGCCACCGCCGCGAGCTCGACCGCCTCGACGTCCACGAACGTGTCCCCGAACAGCCGCCGAGCGACCGACCGGAAGGCGTCGATGTCACCGGTCGTCAGCTGCACGTGGGACGCGTCGGACCCCGCCACGGAACTCGACGCCTCGAGGCCGTTGATCGCCAGGAGCTCGGACAGGGCGGACGCCGTCGCGGTCGCGGAGTCGACGATCGCGACCCCTTCGCCGGCGACCGCGGCGATGACGGCCCCGATGAGCGGATAGTGGGTGCAGCCAAGCAGGAGCGTGTCGATCCGGGCCGAGGCCGGCAGCGGGAACACGAATTCGCCTCGCGGATCGCGCTCGAGAGGAGCGGCGCCAGCCCGTCGGCGACGGCCGCCTCGACCGTGGGTCCGCTCAACTGCCCCGCTTCGACGAGCGGCACGAACGCGGGCGTGGCGTGCTCGTAGACCTCGACCGCGGGGTTCTCGTCCTTGATCGCGGCGAAATAGGCGTGGGAGCGAACCGTCGCCGGTGTGGCGATGACCCCCACCCGTCGGTTTCGGGTCGTCAGGGCCGCGGTGACGGCGCCGGGCCGGACGACACCGAGGATCGGCAGGTCGTAGCGCCGCCGGAAGTCCCCGAGCGCCACCGCTGTCGAGGTGTTGCATGCGACGACGATCGCCTTGACGTCGCGGTCGGCAAGGGCGTCGAGGGCCTCGGTCGAGAACGCCCGCACCTCCGCGTCGGAACGGGTCCCGTACGGCGCACGCGCGTTGTCGCCGAGGTAGATCGTCGATTCGTCGGGCGAACGGCGGAGGATCTCGCGGAGGACGGTCAGCCCGCCCACCCCGGAGTCGAAGACGCCGATCGGACGCGGATCAGACACCTGTCCAGTGGCCTACCGCTTGCCCGCGACGGCGGTCCGGCCGAGGCCATGGACGGCGAGGATCTCGCTGGCGAGGCGCATGACATCCCTGCTGATCTGGGCCTCGGGGTTCGCGAGCACGAACGGGACGCCATCGTTGTTGCTCGCGACGACGAGCTTGCCATCCGAGACGACCTTGTGCTCGGGGACTCGCCCGATCGCCCGCTCAAGGTCCGCCGGGTCGATCCCGCCCTCCGAATCCGAGCGGTTGACGAGGTAGCGGACCTTCGAGGCCGGGTAGCCGATCATCCGGAACGTGTCGGCCACCGACACGGTGTTGTGGATCGTGGTCGAGTCGTAGGTCACGATCTCGATGATCGTGTCGCTGAGGTCGAGGAACCCGAGGTTGATGTCGCTCAGCGCCGACGACATGTCGATCACGATCGAGCCGTAGACCCGCCGCAGGAGCGACAGGACCTTGTCGATGTCGCGGCTGGAGATCATCTCGGCCTGCTCGATCCGGGGCGGGGCGAGGAGGATGTCGATGCCCGACGGATCGCGCCAGAGGACGTCCTGGAGGTCCGACTCGGCTACCCGATCAGTCGGCAGGTCGACGATCGATGGCGCATCGACCGGCACCTTGAGGAGCGCCCGCAGGTCGCCGAACTGGAGACTGCCGTCGATCAGGACGGTCCGCTGCTCGAGCTGACCGAGCGCGACGGCGAGATTGAAGGCGAGCGTCGTCTTGCCGACACCGCCCTTCGGGGCGAAGACCGAGAAGACCCGCGACGATCCGGTCGAGGCAAGGACATCGAATTCCTTGCGAACCTGGGCGATCCTGTTCATCAGGTCGAATCCGGAAAAGGGCATCGTCAGGACGGCATGGATTCCGTTGGGGGGATCCGCCGTGACGGGGTTCTGGGGCACCGTCAGGACGATCACCGGGACGCCGAGATTGGCGGCGGCGATCTGTTCGACGAGCTGGAGACCCTTGATCCTGCCCTGGAGGAGCGCGTCCACGAGGACGACATCCGGCCGCAGCTGCTGGATCTGGGGTATGACCTTGCTGCCGTCCGTGATGACGTCGAGCAGCTTGACGGAGCCCTGGGTGTTGAGAAGACCGCGAATGTACTGCGCCACCTGCGGGACGTCCTCGATGATCAGCAGGCGGGTGCTGTCGCTGGATGCCATCGGGCCGAGTGTACCAAGCCGGACGCGCCGTCCCACGCCACCTGAACGTACGGGAGGGCCGGCGGGCGACCGACCTCGATCTAGGGGCGGCGGGCGACGACGATGGCCCGATCGTCGCCCGGTCCGATCGGCCGAAGGTCGTAGCCGCCCGCGA
>DATHGS010000195.1:0-10405 GCA_035490155.1 Candidatus Methylomirabilota bacterium
TGGGACTGGGTCGACCCGGGTCGGCTGCTTGCCCACATCGGCGGGAGCGGACTCGACGCGTTTGTCGGCGAGGTCGGCCTCGATGGCCGGCCAGATGACGCCACGGTCATCACGCCCGACACATCGCCTTCGCCGGGGACCTCGGCGGCACCCGGGACCACGGTTTCGCCCGGCGTGTTTCGATCGCCCGCCGTGAGCCGCGACGGCCGGTACCGCGCGTATGTCGAAGCCACGACCGGCGCCGCCGAGGAGATCGTCCTCGAGGCACGCGACGGCTCGAGCAAACGAACACTCGCAGTCCCGGGGGCGACCGCCGTCGAATTCGACCCGACCGGCGCCTCCCTGGCGTACGTCGCGCCCGTCGACTCGACCGCCCAGCCGGCAGACCTGCCTCTCGGTCCCCTCCGGCTCATGGACCCGACGTCCGGGTCGAGCAGGACGCTGCTCGGCAGCACCGTCGTCGGGTTCTTCTGGGCGCCCGATGGCAAGACGATCGCCGCCCTCGAGCTCCCCGGGCCGGGCAACAACGGCGTCCAGGCTGCGGCTCCGCGTGTCGTCCCGGCGCTCGCCCGACTGACGGGCACACGGGCGCGGACCCCGGATGCCATCGACACGGCCGCGGGTATTGGCCTCCACCTGACGTTCGTCGATGTGGCCACGGCGGCCGTCCGATCGCAGCGCGACATCCGGGTCTCGGTCACGTTCGTGAACCAGCTCCTGCCCTACTTCGACCAGTACGCGCTCAGCCACCGATTCTGGTCGGCGGACAGCGCATCCCTCGCCCTGCCGCTCGTCGCCGCGGACGGAACCGATCAGCTCGTCGTGATCCCCGCAAGTGGCGCGGATCCGCGCCCGATCCCCGGTCGGACGATCGGCTTCTGGAGCCCGTAAGCCCAGCTAGCTCCGCCCGATCCATGGCTCGAGGCGTACGTCACGGTCCGCGGCGTCGGCCGCCAAGAAGGCGAGCAGACGTTCGGCCTCATCGGTTACGGCCGTCTCGTCCGGTCGCGTCAGCGCGACAACCGGGATCACGACCAGCGTGGCCCGACCGCCCGCGCCCTTCTCCCGCTCGACCCGCCAGCCGGCACGGACGAAGCCGTCGACGAGGACCGAGCCGCCACGGAAGGCGTCGTCGAACTGGTTGGGGCCGACGCTCCACTCGTCCTGGTCCCCGAGGACCCTGCCTCGATCCTTGTGCGACAGCAGGATGTTGTCGAACGTCGGCAGGAACCGGACCGGCGCGACGGTGTCGGGGTCGGGCAGCGCGCCGTCGGCAACGTCGAACAGCTCGCGACCGCGCTCGTCACGAAACGTCCGGAGGCGCGGCCGAAGGCGATCGACCACGAGGCCCAACCGCGTCAGCCAGCACCACGCCTGGATGTCCATGACACTCGCGGGCCCGAACGCCGAGAGGTAGCGCAGGATCATCTCGTCCGGCGCAGTGTCCGTGCCGACGGATCGGCCAAGCCACGTCTCCGAGGTTGCGAGAACGGGCAACCCGCCCTTGCCCCAGAGCGCCCGCGGCGGGATCTGGACGAGCGGCACGAGGTAGCGCACCGCGTAGGCAAGTGAGCCTGGGTCGCGATCTGGCCACCTCTCGTGGAGGAGCGTTCGCAGGGCTGCAACGGTCCGCGGCTTCTCGTCGAGCAGCGCCCGACCCACCCGCACGACCTCGTCGATGTCGATTCCCTGCAACTGCCTGCCGAATGGACTGCCTGTGGTGAACCCTCGCTCCGAGACGACCTGGAGGACCGGTCGGAGGGCCAGCCAGTCATCCGCGGTCATTAGGTGGATCGTTGTTCGCATCATCGACGTGGCCCGGACGACGCGTCTCCCTTCGATCAGCGCGGAAAGCTCGTCGGCGTGGAAATCCTCCAGCCGGGACCAGAGCGCCGTATAGGGATCGAAGGGGTTCTGCGCCTGCATCCCGACGAGCCGCTCAATCGCGGTCTCCGCGGGGAGGGCCGCCCGGCGCAGAAGCATTTGCCGTTCGAGCAGCGCTCGATTGAGCGCGCGGCGACCGAGGACGGGGGCACTCATCACGGATCGCAACGCCCGAGCGCTCAGCCGTGGCCCTCCGGCCACGTGCCCATGACCTGGCGCAGGATCGCGAACTCGCCGACGTGGTAGGCGTTGTGATCGGCGTCGATCCGGATCTCGCGCAGCAGCGTGTGGCCCGGCGAGCCTGGGATGACGGCGAAGAGGTCGCGGCCTGGATCGGCGACCAGCGCTCGGAGGGCCGCCCGATCGGCCAGGAAGTCGCGAATCGTGGCGTCCCACACATCGCGGGTCGCCGTCGCGGCCTTGTCGGGCCAGTAGTCGTCGGGCCACGTCCGCTCCTCGTACGCCGGATCCGTGACGTACTGCAGGATGTCGAGCTGCGTGAGGCGGAGGTGCTCGAGAAGGTGCCACGGCGTGTAGTCGACGTTCGGCGCCCGGCGGTTCATCCCCTCGTCGGGGAAATCCTCAACGGCCTCCTCGAAGGGCATGTGGGCTCCGACGCCGTCGATGAGGTCGGCCAGCTGCCGGCGAAGCGCATCCATGTCCATCTATGCCTCCAGTGATCGCGCCGAGCCCGACGTCAAGCAGATTGTGATGGTGCATCCTGTCGGCCACGAGTCTCCTCGATCCTCGCCGAACCACCAGAAAGAGAGGCGACCAGTGTCCCATCCGCTCGTCGACCAGCTCCGCTTCACCCGTGCCGAGTGGCTCCGGGCCCTGCGCGGCACCCCGGAGGCCGATGGGTTCAAACGACTCGAGCCGATGAACAGCATCGGCTGGATCGTCGGCCATCTCGCCTGGCAGGAGCAGCGCTACTGGCTCACTCGAATCCGCGACGTCACCCCGGTCCCGATCCTCAACGAGACGGTGGCCAGTGGCGGTCCCGCGACGACCCCATCACTGGAGGAGATGCTCGCCGCATGGCACACGGTGACGGCGGCCGTCGATCCGTACCTCGACTCGCTGACGGAGCAGGAGATGGCGGTCGACCTCGTCGGTCCGGGACCGCGCCGGTCGGTCGGCGACGCCATTCACCGCGTCACTTATCACTACTGGTTCCACATCGGGGAGATCCTCGCCATTCGCCAGATCCTCGGGCATCAACGCCTGCCGGAATACGTCGGGGACATCGAGGCGCAGGCGCCGTATCGGGGATCGACCGCCTGACCGGGGCGCCGCACCCGGGTCAGCCGAAGGCGCCGCACCCTGGTCAGCCGTGACGGATTGAGGCGCGCCGGGCGGAGCGCCCGACCATGACCAGCGCGCCGGCACAGGCCAAGCCGAGGATGACGTTGCCGACCATGGCGACCGTCAGCCCGACGCTGACCGACAGGAACCCCATGATCGGCGGGTAGGTGATCGAGCCGGTCACGGCGGCGCCGGTCAGGAAGCCACTCACCGCTGCCGAGCGATCCGGATACCGCTCGCCGCCGATCGCGATGATCATCGGGAAGACAGGGCCCGACGCGAAGCCGGCGACGGCGAACAGCGCGATCGAGATCGGTAGCGAGG
Organism: Candidatus Methylomirabilota bacterium; assembly: GCA_035490155.1. Lineage (GTDB taxonomy): Bacteria > Chloroflexota > Limnocylindria > Limnocylindrales > CSP1-4 > CF-46. The sequence continues at coordinate 3,514 of DATHGS010000195.1, forward strand.
GCACGAAGATCGCGCCGACAAGGGCGATGGCGATGCCGGCCGCACAGACCGTCGCGAATCGAAGGTGGTCGAACCGATCCGCGACCTGGGATGAGACGAGCCGCCCGACTGCGAGCCCCGCCCAGTAGAGCGACAGCGCCGTCGTCGCGGTCGTCAGCGGCGCCGGCTCGAGGAAACGGACGAGCCAGCTCGACACCCCGACCTCGGAAGCGACATAGAACGCGATCGCGACGCCGAGCAGGATCAGGGGCGCCGCCAGTCCCCGGCGCAGTCCCCTCCCTGGGGAAGTGGGCGGGCCCGCCTGGGCCGTCGTCCCTCGGCCGGTCGGCGCGGTCGGGTCGAATCCGGAGTCAGCGGGGCTCCCCCGGCGTCGCCCGCCCGGCATCTCGACGATCCCGAACAACACCGCCACCGGGATCGCGACCACGCCCGTGGCGACGATGATCGCCTGCCATCCGACACCCCCTTCGACGAGGACCCCGACCGCGAGGGGCGCGGTCAACGCCCCGAGGCTGAAGAACAGGTGCAGCAGGTTCAGGGCCCGCCCACGCCCGGAGCGGAAGCGGTCGAGGAAGAGGCCGTTGATGCCGCCATCGACCGCGCCCGCGCCGAGACCACCGGGCAGGCCCGCCAGGAGGAACACCCACCACGACTGCCCGAGGCCAAGGGCGATCAGCCCGGCCGCATGCACGCCCACCGCGGCGCCGAGGATCAACCGGCGACCGAATCGTTCCGTGGCGAGCCCACCGCCGAGCGATCCCGTCGCATACGCCACCGCGTAGAGGAAGTAGAAGATGCCGATCCCCGCGTCGGACTGGTCGTAGGCGTCCTTGACCGACCGGATGAGCGATGGGACGAGCAGCCCGCTCCAGCCGATCAGCACGAACGCGGCGCAGCCGACGATGCCGGCCGCCGGCGGCCGCGAGCTCAGGAAGGAGGGCACTCGGAGATGCTAGCGGGGCGGCGATCGTCGCGCTCCGTCTACGTACCGAACCATCGTCCTAATGTGCCACGGTTTTGGGCGCGGTTACCATGAACCGATGGCGAAGACCGTGCTGTTCGGCCGGTACAAGCTTCTCGAGCCTGCCGGTAGCGGCGGATCGGCGGAGGTCTGGCGGGCGCTCGACACGAAGACGGGCGAGGAAGTCGCGGTCAAGCGCCTCCACCCGATCGTCGTCGCCGACGAGACCGGCCGAGCCCGTTTGAGGCGGGAGTTCCAGGCGCTTCGATCCCTCGACGAACCGCACATCGTCCACGTTCGAGCCCTGAAGATCGCCGGGAACGAAGCGGCGATCATCCTCGACTACGTCCCCGGTCGTTCGCTGGCGGATCGGCTGGCCGCTGGTCCACCGTTCGAGCCCGCGGAGGCCGTCGCGGTCGCCCGAGACATCGCCGCCGCCCTGACCGCCGCCCATGCCGGCGGCATCGTCCATCGCGACGTGACGCCTGGCAACATCCTTCTCGACCCGACCGACGGGGCCCGACTGACCGATTTTGGCATCGCCCTGGGCGGCGGCGCGGAATCGGTCACCGCGACCGGTCAGCTGATGGGCACGATGCGATTTCTCGCCCCGGAGCAGCTCCGTGGCTCGCCGGCCACGCCCGCCAGCGACCTTCATTCGCTCGCTGCCGTCACGTACGAGATGCTCGCTGGACGGCCGGCCTACGCGGCGCAGACGCCGGTCGCCCTGGCCGAGGCCCAGGATCTCGGCGCGGCACCAATCGAGACGATTTCGCCGGCACTCGACGCGGCCGTGAGGCAGGCGATGGCGCCAGAGCCCGCCGATCGGCCCGCCGACGTGGCAACGTTCGCAGACCAGTTGTCCGCGGGCCTCATCGCCGATCAGGTGACCCAGCGGATCGACCTGCGGGCGGCCGCCGCCGCCGCGGCGGCACCCGAACGCGTGACCGCGCCAGAGCCCGCGCCCCTGCCGGCACCCGAAGAAGAGTCACAACTGTTCGCCGAACCGTGGAACGAGCGCGAGCCGGCAATGATCGCCCCCGTCCGCTCTCGTCCGTCGTCCTCCAGGTCGCTCGCCACGCCGCTCGCGGCCGTTCTGGCTCTCGTCTTTGCGGGGGCGATCTTCGCCGCGCTCTCGCCGCAGGACCAGCGGCCGGCTGCCGTCGGCGGCTCGCCATCGGTGATCCGTCCGGCGTCAGCGGCCGCGACTCAGCCTTCGCTCCAACCGACGGCGAGCGCTTCGCCCTCAGCGTCGCCCGCTGCAAAGCCGACAAAGGGTCACGGCCACAAGGGCAAGCATCACTGAGTGCGGCATCGCAGTCGGGTGACATCAAGGGGCGCTCGACGTCCTGCGGGGCCGCCTCCGTCGCGACGGTAATCCCGCCCACCGCGGCTAGAACGCGGCGGGCAGGGAGCGACGGTGGCGGATCCTCGCGGACGGTGCGCCGTGACGGGTGCCCTACGTCACGGCTTGGGGCTTGCGGCTCCGCCCCTCCGCATCGAACCATGACAGAGGGACGCTCGACGCGCCTCCCCCAAACGGCGTAATCCGCAGGAATTCGGCGCGCTATCGGACGAGCGGCTAGCATCTTGCAACCGACGATTGACCGGCGGTCCGCCGGCCCGCGACGGGCTGCCCAGCTTCGCATGCGGAGACAAGTTCGATGAAGATCGGCTTGCAGATTCCCTCGTTCACGTGGCCCGGCGGCGCGGCTGCGATCGGCCCGACGCTGGGCCGCATCGCCCGCCAGGCCGACGACGTCGGTTTCGACTCGATCTGGGTCATGGACCACTTCTTCCAGATCCGTGGCGTCGGCCCGGCCGAGGACCCGATGCTCGAGGGCTGGACGACGCTCGGATTCCTGGCCGCGCACACGTCGCGGGCTCGGCTCGGGCTGATGGTCGGTGGCGTCCACTACCGCAAGCCGGGCCTGTGGGTCAAGGCGGCCACGACGCTCGACGTCCTGTCGGGTGGCCGGGCGTGGCTCGGGATCGGGGCCGCCTGGAACCAGGAAGAATCCGAGGCTCTCGGCTTTCCGTTTCCGCCGCTCGGTGAGCGATTCGAGATGCTCGACGAGACGCTCCAGATCGCCCACCAGATGTTCCTTGGCGAACGGGGCTCCGAAGGCGAATTCCACGGCCGCCAGTACCACGCGCGGCGCTTGATGAACTCTCCGCAGTCGATCTCGCGGCCACGGGTCCCGATCATGATCGGCGGCGGCGGCGAGCGGAAGACCCTCCGGATCGTCGCCCAATACGCCGACGCGACCAACGTCTTCGGCGGCCCGACGGCGATCCATCACAAGTACGAGGTGCTTCGCCAGCATTGCGAAGAAGTCGGACGCGACCCGAACGAGATCGAGCGATCGACACTCCAGGGCGTCAATCTCGCCCGCGAGGCGCCGGCCCAGATCGTCGATCGCTTCGGCGAGCTCGCCGACGCCGGCGCGCAGCACGTCATCTTCAGCGTCCACGACGTCGACGATCCGACGCAGATCGAGACGATCGGCCGAGACCTGATTCCCCAGCTGAAGGCCCTGTAACGTCGCGCCGACGATACTCCCCAGGGGTATCTGGCTCGTGATACGATGATTGCATGACAGACGACACGACCCGGCGGGCGGGCAAGCCGGGCGACACGACCTCTAAGAACGGCACCGGCCCTGGCGAGGGCGGCGATGGGGGCACGGAGCCGGCCCTGACCAATCCATTCAGTAGCTTCGCGATCGACTTCTCGGGCGACGGCGGCGGGACGTCGGATCCGATCTCGATCAACTTTGGCGCTCCGGCGGCCCCGGCAGCCTCCAGCGGTCCCTCCAGCACGATCCCAGCTCCGGGCGGCCCGCGCACCGACGTCCAGCGCGACGGTCGGACAGAGTCGAAGCTCATCATCGTCGGCTCCGGCCCAGCCGGGCTGACCGCCGCGATCTACGCCGCGCGGGCGAATCTCGAGCCGATCGTGCTGGCCGGCTCAGCCCCCGGCGGTCAGCTGATGATCACTAGCGACGTCGAGAACTATCCGGGATTCCCCGACGGTATTCAGGGTCCCGAGCTGATGGCCGCCTTCCGCCAGCAGGCCGAGCGGTTCGGGACGCAGATCGTCGACGTCGACATCGATCGGGTCGACTTCTCGTCGCGGCCGTTCCGGATCTGGGCCCGCGGCACGGAATATCGCGGCGAGTCGGTCATCGTCGCCACCGGCGCCTCCGCCTTGTGGCTCGGCCTCGAGAGCGAGACCCGGCTGCGCGGTCGCGGGGTCAGTGCGTGCGCGACCTGCGACGGGTTCTTCTTCCGTGACAAGGAGATCGCCGTCGTCGGCGGCGGCGACACCGCCCTCGAAGAGGCGACGTTCCTGACGCGGTTCGCGTCGAAGGTCCATCTCCTCCACCGGCGGGACGCCTTCCGCGGCAGCAAGATCATGATCGATCGCGCCAAGGCGAACCCGAAGATCGCGATCCGCCTGAATACCGCGGTCGACGAGGTGCTCGGAGACGCCAAGGTCTCGGGCCTGCGCCTGCGCGACACGCAGACGGGCGAGACCGACGAGGTCGACATGCAGGGCCTTTTCGTCGCGATCGGCTACAGGCCGAATACCGACGCCTTCCGCGACTGGCTGGAGGTAGACGACAAGGGCTATCTCGTCGTCCACGACGAGACCGGCTCGAAGATCGACGGCGTCTTCATCGCGGGCGACGTCCACGACCATCGCTACCGTCAGGCCGTGACCGCCGCGGCCGACGGCTGCAAGGCCGCCATCGACGCCGAGCGCTGGCTCGAGTCCCAGGGCATCACGGAGGCGAGCACCGCGGGAGCCTGGTAGGCCCCTTCGGCCGGCCAACCGGCGGTCGCGCCCCACGTCCGGCGTCCCACGCCGAGGCCCCAAGTCGATCGCCAGTTCCTCGAACGTCCAAGCCCGCGACTTCAATCCCCCATCGGCGATGCCGTTCTTTGCATATCCGCGTGCTGCTTGCGGTGCAGGGCTCGGGCAGAGGCGATTCGCGAATTGACGGCCACCCACAACACTCGCCGGCGATGCCGTTCTTTGCATCATCGGGCGCGGCTGCGGACGGGTGGTCACCGCTGCAGGCGGTCAGGCCGCGACCATCAGGTCGATCGCGCCGCGAAGGGCTTCGAACAGGGCCGCGAGGCGGACCAGGCGGAGGCTTCTGAGCCGGCCGTTTTCGAGTCGCGAGATCGTCGTCTGGTCCACGCCGCTGAGCGGTTCGAGTTGTCGCTGCGAGTAGCCCAATCTGAGGCGGGCGCTGCGGATGATGAACCCGAGGTGTCGCAGGCCGGCGACCTCACGGGCTGTAAGAGGCTGTCCTTTCGGCCACATCAACGGACGTTCCATGCCGCGCATGGAAGCACAGAACCATTCGCCAACGGTTCAAGGGCCGTTCGCCAAGACTGCACCGGCGGTTCACCCGACGTTGGACCTCAGATTGGCGTCGACACGTGCGCCGAAATATGCGAAGAACGGCATCGCAAAACAGGAGTCCGTTTGTCCGCCGGAGCGTGGGGCGGGCGCAGACGCCCGCGCCTACTTCGCGATAGCTGCGAGGGACGAACGCCAGGCGCCGAATGCCTGCCAGAATGCTGGACTCGGAGATTCGGGGGCGAATAGCCAGTTCATGTGGGCGTAGGTCGGGTCGCCCTCGATCACGGTTCGCTGTTGCAGCGGGCCCGGCCCATCGATCTGGTACCAGGAATAGCCGAGCGGCCCCAGGATCGCGGTCAGGTCCGACTCGGTGCGGCCGGCGAGGACTTCGCAGATGATCCAGGGCCGGTTCTCCGCGAGGAGCGAGGCAGCGCCGCGGAGGACGTCCGGCTCGGTGGACTCCGTGTCCACTTTCAGGACTGCGGGCGTCAGCCCGGTCCGCGCCACATAGCCATCGATCGTCTCGACCGGCACCGACACCGACTGATGCGACGGCCGGAACCCTGCCCGCAGCGAGTTCGAGCTGTCGGTCTTGTCGGACAGGTGCAGCTCTGCCATGCCTGGCGCGGCGCCGAGCGCCACCTCCTCGACGGTGACCGCGAGGCCGTTCTCGGCGCAGATCGACCGCAGCAGGGCGGCGAGGTCCGGCGTCGGCTCGAAGGCCACCACGGTCGCTGGCGTCAACGCCGCGGCCAGCCACGAGAAGACGCCGATGTTCGCGCCAACGTCGAACACCGGCGCCGAACCACGCTCCTCGATGGCCGCGAGGAAGCAAGCCAGTGTCTCGGGCTCGTAACCGGCGATGCCCGTTCTGGCAAGGAGCCGGGTGATGTACGTCCGCTCCGGGGTTCGAATCGTGAGGGTCCGGGCCTCGCCGTCGGGACGGCGCGGCAGCGTGAGCTCGACGACGCGTTCGTACTCGGTCGGCCGCCGACCAAGCAGGCGCAACGCCCCGGTCCTCAAGCGCTTTGGCACCCGCCGCCGAACCGACACGATCATCGAAGGCATCCCGGGGATCGTACAGGCTGCCGCGACGGCCCGACTCGCTTGCAGAATGCAAGTCAGGCCACCTCATGGTAGCGTCAGCCAATGCGCGGGAAACGATCATGAGCGGCCGGGGCGGCGGTTTCGGGCGCCTCGGTGCCGCGACGGGCGGGGCTGCCGGGGCGGCAAGCGGGACCGGGCGCGGCCGGGTCGGAGGTGGCGGTCGGGGCGGAGGAGGCGGCTTCCGCGGCGGCGGATGGGGCGGTTTCGGCGCAACGGGCCCGGTCGAGACGGTCCCGAAGGAGCGCCGCGGCCGAACGATTCGCCGGATCGTCGTCTTCTTCAAGCCCTACAAGGCGCGGATCGCGATTGTCCTCAGCGCGATCCTGCTGACGAGCTTCATCGGCCTCGTCAACCCGATCCTGCTCAAGCTCCTCATCGACATCGCGATCCCCCAGCGCGACTGGGGCCTGCTGAACCTGTTCGTCGGGCTGATGATCGTGCTGCCG
>DATHGS010000196.1:0-5531 GCA_035490155.1 Candidatus Methylomirabilota bacterium
CGAAGGCACCCTCGTCGACGTCCATGGCCCAGCAGTGACGGGATTCTCCGCGACCAGGGGGCGCCTCATCGTCCAGACGGCGGGACCGGCCTTCGCCGCTGCCGACGTCGACCTCGCCGCCGCGTCACCGCTCTCGTGGCGGGTCGTCGAGCTGCCCGCGCTCGTCGGACGCCACCTGCTGTCGCCGGTGGTCCTGTCACCGCGCGGCGACAAGGTTGCCGTCGCCGTGGCCGCGCCGGGACGGCCGCTCACGTTCGACGTGGATGTCATGGATCTCGCCGGCGGCGTCCCGGGGATCTCGTCCATCCGACACGAGTCGAACGGACCGCCGGTCTGGATCGACGATTCGAACCTGCTGCTCGAGGTCGCGCCGGTCCCGGGCGGCACCCGTTTCCTCCGCCTCGACCTGGCGAGTGGCGGCGTCGATCCGGTTGCCGCCGATGGCTTCGGACCGGCGATCAGCGGCGATGGCTCGCTACTTGCCGTGGCCTCGACCGACGGATCCGTCGTCGCTGTTCCGGCGGCTGGCTGGTTCACCGGCCACCCGCCGGACGAGGGAAGCCTGGTGGACGCTTCTGGGAGCGTGTTCGAGCTCGCCGTCGACGCCACCGGCCGGAGGATCGCGATCGGCTATGCCGACGAGGCAGGCGATCCGGCATCGCTCGCCGTGTTCGTCCGCGACGGCGGCGCCCGGCGCCGCCACCCGGTGTCGATGAGCCTCGCGCCGGGCGCGCCGGCGATGCTCGGCTGGCTCAACTGAGGCGCGCGCCCGCTCGACGAGAGCGGCGAGGAGTTGATCAGGCGGGTGGCGACGGAGACCGTCGCCGGAGGGTCAGACGGAGACGGGCGACTGGGCCGCGAAGATCGAGACCTGGGCCTCTTCGGGCAGCATCACGCCCATGATCTTCTGGAGGGAGAGCAGGTGGACGCACGAGCTCCAGCTCTCGAAGTAGTGACAAGTGCAATGCCACTGACCGGCGTCGAGGCTGACGTGATGGACGTCGTTGTCGCCACGGAACGTGAGGGAGAGGCGGTCGATCGAGATTCGATCGAGCTCTCGCGCGTAGCGATTTGCCTTTTCGACCTTGCCGATCAGGGAACTATGCATCGACGCGTACCTCCGTCGCCCCTTGGGCGTTCACGAGGCCGTCGTCCGGTCGTTGACCCTCCGACCGGTGATGACGGTCGTGTCTCGTCAGCGTACACCTCGGGCCTGCCGGGGTCACCCCCCAATCGCCGCCTGCGGCAGGACGATTCTCTTAACGAACCGCAGCCTTACGAGCCACGAACGAGTCGCTCGCCGGCGTCGAGCATCGCATCACGAGCCGCCTCCGACGTGGCCTCCGTGTAGACCCGAACGAGCGGCTCCGTGCCGGACGTCCTGACGAGGAGCCACGACCCGTCAGCAAGGAAGAACTTGAACCCGTCGTTCGTGTCGAGCGACTGGATCCGGCTGACCGGCTGGCCGGCCAGCTCCGTCGGGGCGTTGGCGGCGAGGTCGACGAGGAGTCGCCGCTTGACCTCGGCGTACTGCTCGCGGGGGATGTGGACGTCGATCCGCCGATACCAGGACGGGCCGGCGATCTCATGGAAGTGCTCGATCGCCTTCGAGACCGGCCAGCGCCCGGCCGCCTTCTCGCGGAGGAAGAGATCGAGCAGGAGCAGGTCGGCGTAGACCCCGTCTCGCTCGGGCAAGTGCATCCCGAAGCCGTAACCACCGGACTCCTCGCCGCCCATCATCGCCCCGGTCTCGATCATCTTCGGGCCGATGTACTTGAAGCCGACGGACGTCTCGAAGGTCTCGACGCCGTAGCGCTCACCGAGCCTACCCGCCATCGAGGTGTTGTTGACACTGACCACAACAGGCTTGCGCAGGAGGCGATGCTCGGCGAGGTAGTACATCAAGAGGCCCGTGACCTGGAGCTGGTGGATGAACGTGCCTTTTTCGTCGACCGCCCCGGCTCGGTCGGCGTCGCCGTCGAGGAGCAACCCCAGGTCGAAGCCGCCCCGGGCGACGATGCCGAGTGCCTCGTCGACATGCGGTCGGATCGGCTCCGGGTTGATCCCGCCGAAATAGGGGTTGCGCTCCTGGTGAATCTCGGTGACCCGGATCTTCCCGCCGGCGAGCAGCCGCGGGATCCAGCCGGCGCCGGCGCCGTACATCGGGTCGACGAGGATGCTCACGTCGGCGGCCTTCAGGGCATCGAGATCGACCGTCCGACGGAGGTAGCGCTCGTACCCTTCGTAGGGGTCGAAACGCTCGACGAGGCCGGCTGCCTCGGCATCGGCGAACGGTCGGCGCTCGATGGCGGTTCCACCGTTGCGCGCGATCTGGGCCTCGAGGACCGCGAGGATCTCCGGCCCAGCCGCGGAGCCGGACGGCGACTTGATCTTGAAGCCGTTGTCGGTCCACGGATTATGGCTGGCGGTGATGACGATCCCGGCGGCGGAGCCGCGCTCGACCACCTCGTAGCTCGACATCTGGGTCGGGACGGCGTGGGCCGCGAAGGCGACCGGGATGTCGTGGGCCAGGAGGACCTCGGCGGCGGCCGCGGCGAAATGCTCGGAGGCGAACCGGCGGTCGTAGGCAATCACGACGCCCCTGGCCTGCTCGCCGCGCTCGACGACGTACCGGGCGACGCCGTCGGCGCAGCGGCGGACGTTCTCGAAGGTGAAGTCGTCGGCGATCTTCGCCCGCCAGCCGTCCGTTCCGAAGACGATGGTCGTCGGCGTCGGCGCCTCGGCGATGTTCGTCACGCTCGCTCTTCCACGTGGGCCACCCGGTCGAGGAGCGCCTGGACTTCCCCGCTGAGGTGTCGGGCGCCTGCGAGGTGGGCCCAGACGCCGTCGGCGACGACCGTACCCTCTCTGTCGGCCTCGACTCTGAGCCGCCCCTCCGACGGGCGGATCAGCAGGTCGTCGGCCCCGATGTCGATCGTTTCCCCGCCCTGGACGACGCGCCCGGTCGCGCCCCGAGCGTCTCCGCCGGCCATTGCCGCGAGCAGGGCGGTCCAGCTGCCCAGGTCGCTCCAGCCAACGTCCATCGAGCCCATCACGACGCGGTGATCCGCGGCCGCGCCCTCCATGACCGCGTGATCGATCGAGATTGGCGTGATCCGATCGTAGGCCGCGGCCAGGGCGATCTCGGAGCCCGTCACCTGGTCGATGAGCATCATCAGCGGGGTGTATTTCTCGAGTGCCGCCCGGATGGCGCCGCGACGCCAGGCGAACATCCCGGCATTCCAGGCGACGCCGGGCATGTTCATCAGCTCACGCGCCCGCATCTCGGTCGGCTTCTCCTCGAAGGCGAGAAGGGGATATGCCCGCACGCCGTCGATCCGCTGGGCATGCATCGTGTCCGGCCGGAGGTAACCGAATTCAGTCGACGGCCGGCTGGGCGAAATGCCCAGGGTGACAAGCGGCTCCTCGATGTCGAAGGCGCCCGTGGCGAGGCGCCCGGTCGCGACGCTGACGATGTCGCGGAACGCCTCCTCGCGCTCGATCCACTGGTCGGCCGGGAGGACGAGCATGACCTCAGCTTCGGGCCGGTCGATGACCGCGGTTGCCAGGGCGATCGCGGCGGCGGTGTTTCGGCCATTCGGCTCGACGATCAGCCCGACGGTCGGAACCTGGTCGCGAACGAGCTGGCCGAAGCGGCGATCGGTCACGCAGAAGATGTCGTCCTCGCCGACGAGCGGGGCGATCCGCCGGACGGTTCGCTGAAGGAGCGACTCGTCTCCGAGTAGCGGCAAGTACGGCTTGGGGCGCTCCGGCCGACTGAGCGGCCAGAGCCGGGTCCCTCCACCACCGGCAAGGATCACGACGTACATGGGCCCCGGCATTGTAGGGCCCGCTGGCTTCGCTGATTCAGCCCGGGGACGGGCTGCGACGTTCAGAAGCTGGGCGGGGTCACGCAGAAGAGGACGACCGCGGGCACGGTGCCGTTGTTGACGCTCGAGTGAGCGAGCCGCGACGAATAGGTGATCGCGTCACCGGTGTCGAGGACGTGACGATCGTCGCCGACTCGCAGCTCGATCGAACCTTCGAGCACGACCACGACCTCCTCATCCGAATCGTGGGCGTAGGCCTCCGGTCCGGTCCCGCCGCCCGGCGCGATCGTGCAGACGATCACCTGGACTCGGCCCGACAGGCCGATCGTCAGGAATTCGTCGACGGTGCCGAGACCCGGGTACTCGATCCGGCGGCGTTCGGCGCGGCGGACGACGCGACCAACCGACGGCTCTTCGACGAACAGCTCCGCGATCGCCAGCCCGAGGGCCCCGGCGATCCGCTGGACGGAGGCGATCGACGGGCTGGCGACCTCGCGTTCGACCTGCGAGAGGAAGCTCTCCGTGACGCCGGCTGCGTCGGCCAGCTCGCGGAGGGTCATCGAGCGCGACTGCCGCAGCGCCCGGATCCGCGCTCCAAGCTGAAGTCGTGTCGCGGGCAGGGCTGACCGGGGATCGCTGATCTGGGTCACGGCGGCTGAAGTATAGCTTCAGGCGTGATGCGAGCCACAGGGGTTGCACCGGGCGGTCGATTCGGATCTCGCACGACCTTGGCGTTGACTACGTGGCTTCACGCCGCGTAGCATCCACCTGCCTGTAGCCGCGCTACAGAGACCCGGCGTGCTTGTCGAACCTGCTTCGAGGTCCCTGCGTGACCGTCACGGCACCCCCCGCCACTCACCCATCAGCGGCCGCCAGCGGCTCGGTCGACGGCGGTCATCCGGACGTCGAGATCATCGATGTCACCAAGCAGTTCGGCGACGTGACGGCAGTCGACCGGATGAACCTGAGCATCGCCCGCGGCACGTTCTACAGCCTCCTTGGTCCGTCCGGCTGCGGCAAGACGACGACGCTCCGGATGATCGCGGGCTTCGAGCAGCCGACCGCCGGTGAGATCGTCCTGGCCGGCCGGCCGATCGCCGGGGTGCCGCCGTATCGGCGCAACGTCAACACCGTCTTCCAGCACTACGCCCTCTTCCCGCACATGGACGTCGCCCAGAATGTCGGCTACGGCCTGCGCCAGAAGAAGGTCGGTCGCGCCGAGGAACAGCGCCGAGTCGACGAGACGCTCGAGCTCGTTCGCCTTTCGGGCTACGGCAAGCGCCGGACATGGGAGCTGTCCGGCGGCCAGCAGCAGCGGGTCGCCCTCGCCCGCGCGCTCGTCAACCGTCCGACGGTCCTTCTGCTGGACGAGCCCCTAGGGGCACTCGACCTCAAGCTCCGCAAGGAGATGCAGCTCGAGCTCAAGGCCCTGCAGCGGGAGGTCGGGATCACGTTCGTGTACGTCACCCACGATCAGGAAGAGGCACTGACGATGAGTGACGTCATCGTCGTCATGCGCGACGGCCGGATCCAGCAGCAGGGCGACCCCGCAGAGCTCTACGAGCGACCCGTCAACCGCTTCGTGGCCGACTTCATCGGGACGTCCAACTTCATCAAGGCCTCTGTCATCGCAGCCGACGCGGCATCCGGCAAGGCAACGGTCCGGACCTCCGAGGGACTGACGATGGGGGGCACGGTGAC
>DATHGS010000197.1:0-2098 GCA_035490155.1 Candidatus Methylomirabilota bacterium
CACCCGCGGCGTCGCCGGCCAGCACCGCCCGTCCGGCAACAAGCGGCCCGCGTCGCAATCCAACCGGGATCCAATGGCCCTGGACCCTGCCCTGGCCGATCGGCAGCCCGAGCGACTCGGTGAACTTCTCATAGTCGGAGCGCAGAAAGGCGATCCGCGACTGCCTCGCCGTTCCCACCCCGACGCTCGCATGGTCGCCCTTGGGAAAGTACCAGGCGTACCCGCCCGGGACCGTGCAACTCAGGATGGCGCGGTCGCCGCCGATGCGCGGCGCCAGCGGCGTATCGGTCTCCAGGGCAAGGAGCCGGCGGCCGGGCAGGCTGGCGAGGCCTAGTGCGCGAGCCAGGCGGCTTGGCTCCCCGTCTGAGACGACCAGCGCCGCGGCCTGCTCGCGATCCCCGGATGCCGTCGTGATCGCGACCCCGTCGTTTCGGCTCAGAGCCCCGACGACCATGGTCTCCTCGCGGACGTCGACTCCCGCCGAGGACGCCGCTTCGACGAGCTTCAAGTCGAAATCGCGTCGGTCGACCATCCCGACCTTCACATGCGCCTCCGCCATCTCGAAGGCACCGATCCGAGAGCGGATCTCGACGCGCTCGACCCAGCGCTGGACGGCGAGTTGAGCGGCGGGGGGTACGAGGGCGATGGCTTTGGGCGTCAAGCCGCCGCCACACAGCTTGTCGCGTGGAAATCTCGCGCGATCGAAGAGCACGACCCGCGCCCCGCGCTCGGCCAGGTGCCGGGCGGCCGTGGACCCGGCGGGCCCAGCCCCGACGATGATCGCATCGGGCGTGCTGCTCATTCCGGAAGAGTATTCCGACGCCATCGGGAGAATCAGGTCGCGGCCGCCGCGCATCAGCGGCGAGTGTGGGGTCAGGCGGACTGGACTCCTGCGTCAGGCTGAGCCAACGAACCGATACCCCATGCCGCGGACGGTCTCGACGGTCGATGATCGATCGCCGAGCTTGCGTCGGATCGAGCCGACGGCGACTTCGATGACGTTGCTTCCGCCGGCGTAGTCCGTGCCCCAGACGTCGCGGAGGATCGAGCTGCGCTCAACGACCTGGCCCGGCCGCTGGAAGAGGTAGTTGAACAGCTCGAATTCGAGGCTTGTCAGATCGACGCGCCGCCCGTCGAGGATCAGCTGATGCTGTGCGACATCGAGGATCGAATCCTCGTCGATCCGGAGCTCGGCGGCGACGAGCGCCGACAGCCACCCGTCGATCGACGACGGTCCGAAGTCGAGGAGGGCGGCGTAATAGGGCGAGCCGTCCAGCTCCGTGGGCTGTCCGGGGAGCGGCGTGAATCCGAGTGGAGCGACCATCGGACCGAGGGTCGCGATGTCCCGCACGATGGAATAGATGCGCCGCAGGCTTGGGCGGAGCTCCATGAACCGACCCTTGACGTCGAGCCAGCACGCGGCCTGGACCGGGGACGGCGCTTCGCCGTGGTCGCGGGCCATCCAGACCCGATTGAACAGCACACGCTGGCCCCGAGGCACCGGCTCGCGGCGGAGATGTTCCCAGCAGCGGCGCGCGACCGGGTCCGCCTCGAGCAGTCCGTGGCTGAGGTGATCGAGCTCGGCCAGGATGTGGAAGCCGGCGACGGCGCCCTGGCGGTCGCGCATGACCCGGAACGTCCCGGGTTCTCGTCGCCACCACGCCTCGAGGATCGCAATGGATGTCGGGGGCTCCCACTCGGCGATGATCGCGGCGATGGCGGGGCCATCGGACGGTCTGGCGGACTCGGGAGAGAGCTGGTGCTCGGTGCTCGGGAAGAAGGCTTCCCGGACGATCGGGTTCTGGAGGATGTAGAGCAGGTCGGCGGTGTAGCGCCAGAGCTCGTGGGTGGAAGCCCGCGTGACCTCCGCGCGAAGCTGCCGCCACGCGGCGGCTCGGTATTGCCGCGACCGGTCGGGATCCGACGAGCGCAGATGGGCCGCGACCGTCTCGCGGACCGTGTCATGCAGGACCAGGCCATCGTCGCTCAACTCCACGAATGGCAGGCCCAGCAATCGATCGAAGGCGTCCTGCGGGGCCGCGTCCGGAAGCATCGCGCCAAGCAGCGACATCGTCGGGCGACGAACGACCGCCGCGGC
>DATHGS010000198.1:0-2089 GCA_035490155.1 Candidatus Methylomirabilota bacterium
CCGACGCCATCTTGGGCGTACGTCGAGGTCTGGTAGATCGGCGGGGAGACGGAACCGGTCAGCTCGTCCGGCTCGGCTCCGGCGTGAACGGCAAGCGTCTCGAACTGCATCTCGGGATCCGTCATCGCCGCATGATCGCACCGATCCACCCGGCCGCCGCCACCGAATCACGTCTCGAGCGTAATCCGCTACAGTCAGACCGCACGTTTTCCCGACCGATTTCCGCCACGCCGAGGTCCCCGATGGCCACTCCCGCAACCTCCTCCCCCGGCGCGAGGGGCGCCACGGAGCCGTTCGCAGGCAGCCGCCTGTCGTCCTGGCGCTACGTCCTCAACACGGCCAACCTGCCGGAGGGCATGACCAGGCCGGATGCGGTCAGCAAGTGGCTCGTCATCACCCGTGCCGCCGTGTTCTCGATGACGGCGACGTCCGGCTTGATCGGCGGGCTGCTGGCCGTCGGAGCCGCCCGTCTCACGGGCGAGGTGAGCGTCAACTGGGCGCTGCTGATCCTCGCGGTCGTCGGGCTCGTGGTGGCCCATGCCGGCAACAACATGATCAACGACTATTTCGACCTCGAGGGCGGCGTCGACACCGACGATTACGTCCGCGCGCTCTACGCGCCGCATCCGATCCTCTCGGGTTGGGTGACAAAGCGCCAGCTCGGGGCGGCGATCCTCCTCGTCAACTCGATCGACCTCGCGATCATGCTGGTCCTCTTTGCGGCGCGCGGGCCGCTCGTGATCGCCTTCGCCCTCGCGGGACTGTTCATCTCGGTCTTCTATGTCGCTCCGCCGATCCGCCTCAAGCACATCGGTCTCGGCGAGCCCGGGGTGTTCCTCGTCTGGGGCCCGCTGATGGTCGTCGGGACGTTCTTCGTTGCCACGGGCGCGATCCCGGGTTGGACCTGGATCGCCTCGCTGCCCTACGCGATCCTCGTCACGACAGTCCTGTTCGGCAAGCACATCGACAAGATCGAGGCCGACACGAAGAAGGGCGTCCGGACGATGCCGGTGCTCCTCGGCGAGCGCCGCGCCCGCGACGTCGCCCGGATCCTGATGATCGCCTTCTACCCGATCGTGATCGGCGCGGTCGTCGTCGGCTGGATCGGTCCATGGGTGGCGCTTGTGCTTCTCGGGATCCCGCGCCTCGTGGCCTCGCTTCGGACGTTTTCCACGCCTCGACCCGAGACGCCGCCGCACAGCTACGTCGGCTGGCCGTTGTGGTTCGTCGGCGCCGCGTTCGTCCATACGCGCCGGGCCGGTGGCCTGCTCGTCCTGGGCCTGCTCCTCAACGCCCTGCTGCCGATCCGCCTGCCCTGGCTCTGAGCCGCCGAAGCCGTCCTACTTGGCCAAATCCGCTCTCAGGCGAGGCTTAGGCCTGACACAGGGCGCCAGCGAGTCATCGTATGTTGCGAAGGCGCCCGAATCGCGCTCGCTGTTAGCCGCCGATGTCAACTTGCGAGCCGGACGGGGCGTTGGCGATGTATTCAATCTGCGCTAAGGCTGTCGTGGCTGAAGTTTGGCCAGATAGATGGCCGGGGGCGCTCGCCGACGCCGAGCCGCCGATCAGCCCCGGCGGTCGCCGAGGTGGGCGAGGTACTCGAGCAGGTCGAGCTTCGTGAGGACGCCCGCCGGCTGCTCGCCGCGGACGGCGACCAGGGCGGGAACGCCGCCCGACAACAGTGCGAATGCCTCGTCCAGGGTCGCCGACGCGTCGACGAGCGGCAGGGGCGGGTCCATGACCTCGCCGACGGTCCGCTCGACGATCGAGGGATCGCGAAATGCTCGGTCAAGCAAGCTCTTCTCGTTGATCGACCCGACGATCCCGACGATCGCATCGCCCTCGGGATCCTCGGACACGGGGACCTGGCTTATGCCGTATTCCTGGAGGATCGCGATCGCCTCGCCAACTCGTGCCGTCGTCCGGGCCAGGACGACGGGCGGCCGATCCGGGTCATGGTGGCGGCCGGCCAGCAGCTCGGCGACGCGGACGATGGCACCCGTCGTCGGGAGCAGGCCGTTGACCCGCATCCACTCGTCGTTGTACAGCTTCGAGAGGTAGTTCCGGCCGCCGTCGGGCAGCAGGACGA
>DATHGS010000199.1:0-6937 GCA_035490155.1 Candidatus Methylomirabilota bacterium
ACCCCGACGAGGAGGCGGTGATCGCGGCGATCGTGGCCGGCGCCAGCGGCTATCTCCTCAAGCAGGTCCGGGCCCGCGACCTGGTGGCGGCCCTGGAGGCCGTCGGTCGCGGTGAGTCGCTGCTCGATCCGGCCGTCACCGAACGGGTCCTCGAGCGGGTCCGCAGGATCGCGACCGGCCAGGTCGACGACGAGCTATCCGTCCTGACCTCGCAGGAGCGGAAGATCCTGATGCTCGTCGCCGAGGGGAAGACGAACAAGGAGATCGCCGCCGAGGTCTTCCTGTCGGACAAGACGGTCAAGAACTACGTCAGCTCGATCCTCTCGAAGCTGAACCTCGAGCGACGGGCGCAGGCAGCCGCCTTCGTGGCGAGGCGCGGGAGCAACCGCGGGGACTCGTAGGCCCTGACCGTCGCGCACGGGAAACAGCAGCGGCGTCAGCCGGAGCGGCGTCAGCCGGCGGTCACCGTGCCCGACATTTGGGGATGGACGTCGCAACGGAACTTGTGGCTGCCCGCCGGGATCGCCGGCACCTCGTAGGTCCGTGATCCGGGGCCACCGAACGTCTCACCGACGAACAGGGACTGACCGCCGTCGTCGTAGATCGTGACGTTGTGCGGCGCGCCCTCGCGGTTCTCGAAGAGGAGCTGGAACGGCCGGCCGGCGGGTACGTTCAGCTGCCCGCGATCGAACGTCGTGTTCTGGGCCGTGATTACGGCGCCGCCCACGGGCGCCGGCGGCGGCGGCGCGGCTGAGCCGGTCGATCCGTTGCAGCCAAGGAGGAGGCTGCCCGTCAGGAACAGGCTGGCCGCGCCGCGGAGTCTCATGGTCACCTCGGTGTCCTGGCCGTCCTCAGCCCGGCCAGGCGGCCAAGCAGGCGTTGAGCTTTTCGGGCGACACCGATCGGGCCGCCATCGGTTCGCCAGAGCTCGAACGCTAGCACGGCGATGAGGGCGACTTCGATCGCCTTGTCGAGGTAGGCGAGCGGGAACCGTGCGCCGAAGAGCAGCCAGCCACCGATCGTCATTGCCGTGAAACCCATGAGCGCGAGCCGGACGAGCCAGCGGATCTGCCCGATCGGCCCCGGCGCGACCATGGCCAGCGCGAGGGTCGTGTAGCCGACCGCGTTCGCCAGGAACATCATCCCGCCGAGCGATGCGTGGATGGCCGCTGTCGCAAGGGTGAAGCCGACCACCACGGCGCGACTGACGTGGGAACCCAGGCGGGGATGGGCGCGAGTCGCCATCTGGAGTGTCGCCATTCCGGTCTCCTTCGTGTTGCTGGTTACTCGCTACTTCTGGATAGCACATAACCTACAACCGAAATGGGCTACCGTCAAGTAGCACAATGTTCTGGATCGCGGGGCACGCTGAACACACCGAAGGAAGCCGGGTGTTTCCCCCGTCGGAGCCGACCGCGGTCGACCCGCTCCTAGCGAAACTCGCGGCGGAGCGCGGACCTGGCGGCGAGGTGGCCGGACATGCCGTGGACGCCACCACCCGGTGGCGTCGATGACGAGCAGAGGTAGATCCCGCGGGCGCCGGTGGCATAAGGATCGAGCCGCGGGATCGGCCGGAAGATGAGCTGGCGCCAATCCTGGAGCCCGCCGTTGATGTCACCCCCGACGTAGTTCTCGTCGTATGACTCGAGCGCGGCCGGGTCGCGGGCACTGCGGGCCATGACCAGGTCGCGGAAGCCCGGTGCGTAGCGCTCGACCTGGTCCTCGATTCGGCCGGTCATGTCGACCGTCGAGCCGTTGGGGACGTGGCAATAGGCCCACGCCGTGTGCCAGCCGGCGGGGGCTCGCGACGGGTCGAACGGCGTCTGCTGGACGAAGAGCACGAAGGGCCGATCCGGGTGGCGGCCGGCGGCAACGTCCGCCTCGGCCGCGGCGATCTCGTCGAGCGTTCCGCCGAGATGGACGGTCGCCGCCCGGCGCGGTCCGTCGGCCAGCCACGGAACGGGACCGCTCAGGGCCCAGTCGATCTTGAACGTGCCCGGTCCATACCGGTAGCCCTCGAGACGACGACGGTAGGCGGGCGGCAGCCGATCCCCGGCGATCGCGACCAGCTGTCTGGGTGTCACGTCGAAGAGGAGAGCCCGCGCCGGCGGCAGCTCCGCGATCGATCCCACGCGGTTGTCCGTGACGATTTCGCCGCCGAGCTCGCCGAGGGTCGCGACAAGCGCATCGGTGATCCGCTGGCTGCCACCGCGGGCCATCGGCCAGCCGAAGGCGTGGCCGAACAGCCCGAAGGCGAGCCCGAATGACGCCGTCAGCGGGCGATCGAGCGCGACCATCGAATGAGCGGCGAGGCCGGCGAACAACGCCCGCGCCTCCTCGCCGGCGAATGTCGAACGCCCGAAGCCGCTGGCCGAGCGCAACCCCGGCAGGCCGAACCGGGCCAGCGCCAGCGGGTGGCGCGGCAGGTGGACGACCGGACCCATCAACTCCGGGACGAGTCCGTTGGCCGCTCGGACGAGCGGCCCGTACGTCCGCCGCCAGGCGGGTCCGTCAGCACCGAGCCCGGCCGCCGTCTCCGTCACGGACAGCTCGAGCACGGCCGCGTGTCCGCCGTCGAGCGGATGGGCAAGGGGAGCGGGCGAGTGAATCCACTCGACGCCGAGTCGTGCCAGGTCGAGCGAGCGGAGGAACGGCGAGGCCAGGGCCGTCGGGTGGATGGCCGAGCACGGATCGTGGCTGAAGCCGGGCAGCGTCAGCTCGGCCGATCGAGCGCCGCCGCCGGGCGTCGGCGCCGCCTCGTAGACGACGACCGATCGACCAGCACGGGCGATCGTGATCGCGGCGGCGAGGCCGTTGGGACCGGCCCCGACGACGACGGCGTCGGGTGCGCTCGAGGTCATCTAGCCGTGTCAGTGAACCGTGGATACGTCGGGCTCAGCATCAGGGCCATCCTAGCGAGCCTGCGACGTCGGAGGTAAAGTTCGAGGCGGCTCCCGAAGGAACCGCCTCGATGCTGTCCCGGTGAAGAAACCCGCCGAAGCGGACGCTTCTGCCGCGCGTCAAGGGCATCTATCACGTCGGCTGCACCGACTACCCTGACCCTACCTACCCATGACCTTGTCGCTGGGGCAGCGTGGCTGCGTTAACAGCGCAAGGCGCATCGTACCGTCCGGCGAGCGAGAATCCAAGAGTTTTGATGCATTCAGCGATGTAAATTCCTTAACGTTCGACGATCGGCTGGCCAACCCCTTACGAATGGCGGAGATCCGTTCCGATTGTCGCCCCGAGCGCGATCAGTCCTCGTGGATCGTGACCTTGGTCATGGCAACGGGCTCGTCCGGCAGGTCCTTCGAGTTGCGCGGCGCCGCGACGATCGCGTCGACGACATCCATTCCCTTCGTCACCTGCCCGAACAGCGTGTAATTCTTCGGCAGTTTGCCGGTCAGGTCCTGGTGGCAGATGAAGAACTGGCTGCCGTTCGTGTTCGGGCCCGCGTTGGCCATCGCCAGGGCCCCGCGAACGTAGTTGCCCTTGATCGGCTCGTCCTCGAACTTGTAGCCGGGCCCACCCGTGCCGACGCGACCCTTGTTCAGACTGGCCTTCTTGCCGTGCTCGCCGTCGCCCGCCTGGGCGACGAAGCCCGGGATGACGCGGTGGAACACGACGTCGTCGTAGAAGCCCTTCTTCGCGAGGTCGATGAAGTTCTTGGCGGCCTTCGGAGCGTCGGTCGTGAAGAGGTCGATCTCGATGTCGCCCTTTTCGGTGGCGATCGTGGCGCTGGTCATGCGGATCCTCCTGGAATCTGGGTTGCTACGGGGTACTGACGGTGACCTTGTCCATGGCAATGGGATGCGTCGGCAGCTCGGCGTCGGCTGCTGCGGCGATTGCGTCGACGGCCTCCATCCCGGATGTCACCGTCCCGATGATCTGGTAGTTGTTGTAGGCCGGGTCTGCCAGAGCCGTCCGCGCACCGTCGCTGAGGACGATGAAGAACTGCGACCCGACGGAATTGGGTGCCGCCGTGCGAGCCATGGCAACGGTGCCCCGACCATAGGTGGCGGTCACGGGCTCATCCTTGATCGTGTAACCGGGACCGCCTGTGCCTGTTCCTGTCGGATCCCCACCCTGGATGACGAAATCCGTCACGACCCGATGGAAGACCACGCCATTGTAGAAACCGCAGCCGGCGAGGGCCACGAAGTTGCCGGCGGCGATGGGCGAGAGGTCGGCGTCGATCGTGATCTGGATCTTGCCCTTTGCCGTTTCGATCGCGACGACCCGCTTCTGGCCGGCTCCCAGCGCCGGTGGTTGCGAGGTCGGGCACGACCCGGACGCCGTTCCGGATCCGGCCGGTCCGGTCGACGGCGCGCCCGAGGCCGGCGCTCCGGATTCGGTCGCCGTCGAGCTCGGCGCAACCGAAGGCGGCGCGACGCTGCTGCCACCGCCGCCCGTCGAACAACCCGCGAGGAACGCGGTCGCGCTGACGACAAGAATGACAACGGCGGCGGAAAAACGGGTCATGCGGCGGCCTCCAGGGCGGCTGAGAATTCGATCGCCCCGGACAGCAGGGCCTGCCCGAGGATGATGCCCGCGATCCCCACATCGCGCAGGCGGTGGATCCCGTCGAGGTCGGCGACGCCGCCGGCGACGAGGAAATCGGCATCGTTGCCGGTGACCAGCCGGCCAAGCGACGTCATGTCCGGCTCGCTGCCGCCGTGCGACAGGACGAACCGGCGGACCCCTCGCCCGGTCAGCTCATCGACGAGTGCGGCCAACGTCGGCGGGGAGGGCCTGCGCCAAGGGTAGGCAGCGAGCCGTTCGGGGCGCGGATCGAGCCCGACCGCCAGCCAGTCACCCGCAACGGCGAGGCACTCGGCCAGCCTGGGGGGATCGTCCGCGACCTCCATTGCAAGGACGACCCGAGTCGCCCCCGCGGCAAATGCGAGGCGGATCTGGTCCGGCCCCTCGAGACCGCCGGCCAGCTGGATCGGGATGGCGACGCGCGAGGCGATCTGGCCGACGGCCTCGAGGTTGCCCGGCACTCCGGTCCGTGCACCATCGAAGTCGACGACGTGGACGACCCGCGCGCCGAGCCCGACAAAGGCCTCGGCGATCCGTTCGGGCCGATCGGTCGGTGCGCCGACGCCGGTCGAGGCACCGGGCCAGAAAACGATCCGCGAACGGCCTCGATCGAGATCGATCGATGGAATGACCTGCACCCGTCAGCGCCGCGCGGCGCGCGATGCTCCAGCGCCATCCGATCCGCCCGCCGAGTCGCCGGTCCCGCCGGCACGAACCGCATCCCGGAGCAGGCGCCGGTGGAAGCTGATCGGCAGCGAGCCATTGGCGAGAAGGCTGTCGTGGAACGCCCGCAGGTCGAACGCGTCGCCGAGCCGGCGCTGCTCGTCGGCGCGGAGCTGGATGAGCAGGACCCGCCCAAGCAGGTACGACAGCTGATACGTCGGCGTGTACGTGTAGCGGTTGATCTCCGCCTGGGCATTGGGCCGTTCGAAGCTCGTGTGGCCCACGAGGAAGTCGGTCGCCTCCTCGACGCTCACCTCGCCGCGGTGCATCCGGACGTCGAGGATGATCCGGCAAGCCCGCCAGATCGCGTCGGTCGCCATCGCCAGGCGGAAGTTCGGCGCATCGTCGAAGCCCTGCTCGCGCATCATCAGCTCGGAGTACATCCCCCAGCCCTCGACGAACTCCGGGGCATCGGTGAGGATCCTCGTCAGGCTCGGATGGTGATTGGCGACGGCGAGCTGGAGATGGTGGCCCGGGTAGGCCTCGTGGATGCTGGTGTTGCTGATCGAGCTGCGGTTGTGCTCGCGCATAGCCTTCGGGTCGTCGTCGACGGACGGCGTGACGATGTAGATGCCCTTCGGGTTCGGGTCGAACTTCGGTGGGGGGAAGTACGCGGCGAACGGGATGACGTTTCGGAGGTAATCGGGTGTCGCGAGGACGTCGATCCGTTCGTCGTCGGGGACGGTCACGATCCGGTGCTCGATGAGGTGCCGCCGACTGCGGATCATCACGTCGCGGTACGTCTCGAGGGCCTCCTCGAACGTCGCCGGATGGTCATCTTTGATGCGCTCGACGACCGTTCCCTCGTCCACTGATGAGTCGATCTCGCGGGCGGCGTTGATCCGCGCCGTCTTGTGGAGGGCGAGCTGCTCTTCGCCGATGGCGAGGATCGCCTCGGCATCGAGCCCTTCAAAGGCGCGCAGGGCGACGAGCTCGTCGTAGCGCTCACGACCGAGGGCCCAGTCGTCCGTGCCGCCATCGAGCGAGCTGTGAAGCCAGCCGGCGTAACCGTCGATGGCCGAGCGGGCCGTCGTGGCCGCCCGCTCGAGTCGCCGGCGCTCGGTCTCGGGCAGGATTCCAGCCGCCGTCTCGATCTCGTCGAGGAAGGACGGCAGGTCGCGCGCGGTCTCGATCTCGAGGCGCTGCCAGAGCCTGACCTGGGGGACGGTCGCTCTCGTCCGTTCCTCGTCGAGATAGGCCGGGATGGCCTCGAGCCGCCCGGCAATCGCGTCGAGCCGCTCGGCCAATGGCGCAAAGTCCTGGGCGAAGATCAGGAACAGGCCGTCGCCGACCGTATCGAGGGCCGTCGAGCGCCGCTCCCAGGTTCGGACGACGTCGGTGTCGAAGATCGATCGGCGGACGTTGTGGATCTCGAGGTCGCGCTCGAGCCGCCCGGACGTCGAGAGGCCGGCCGGGTCGAGCGCCTCGACCGCAGCGAGGTGGGCCTTGTCGGCGGCCAGCTCCGCGAGGATCGCGTCGCGGGTGGCGTCCCCCAGCTGATCGTCCTCGGTGTGGATCCCCAGGTAGGTCCCGAGAATGGGATTGTCGCGGACGATCCGCCGGAAGCGCGTTTCGACCAGGTCGTAGAGCGTCTCGTCGTCTGGTCCGGCGTCGGGTGCCGGCGCCGGTCGGCTCAGGACGACGTCGGCGGAGCGGTCGGTCACTGGTTCTC
>DATHGS010000200.1:0-3323 GCA_035490155.1 Candidatus Methylomirabilota bacterium
CACTGGTCGGGATCACGTTCGTCGCCCTGGCGGCCGCGTTTCCGATCGTCGTGCCGATGATCCAGGACCAGCACCTGCCCGTGTCGGCCAGGGATTTCGAGATGGCCGACACCGGCAGGTGCTGGTCCTGAATCATCGGCACGACGATCGGAAACGCGGCCGCCAGTGCGACGAATGTGATCCCGACCAGTGCGAGGAAGAGCGCGAACGCCGTCCCGACTACGGCCTGGGAGGCGGTGCTCAGCGCCGACCGGCGGGGCTGGACCGGCGTGATGTTGGTAGATGCGGTCACGATGGAACTCCAATGTGATTGTGGGACGGGTCTTCGGCCGTGACCTGCATCCTCTCCCGGGCCAGCCCCCGGCACCATCGTCATCCGGCCGCCGACGGACGCGACATGCGTCTTCTGCCATCTTGACATCTGATGATCGCATTTATAGCATCACGCATCATGGCACGAACCACGATCGATCTTGACCACGTGGTCCTGCGGGAGTTACGTCGGCGCGGCGCTCGAGAAGGCAAGAGCATGGGCCAGGTGGCCTCTGAGCTGCTGGCACAAGCGCTGGCGAGCCCGGTCGACGTGCCCCCACCCGACTTCCACTGGATCAGCGCGGATCTTGGTAAACCGCTGATCGATCTCGAAGACCCGGAAGCCGTTCGGCGCGCTCTGGCCGACCGATGAGCTCGACCTTGGACGCCAACGTTCTCGTATACGCCGCCAATACCGCTGACCCAATGCATGAGACCGCCGCGGCTCTGGTGAGCCGACTTGCCGCCGGGCCAGAGCTCGTCTACCTGTTCTGGCCGACCCTGCTCGGCTTCCTTCGGATCGTCACCCATCCGGCGATCCTGCCGCGGCCTCTCACACCCCGAGATGCGATGTCCAACGTCGAAGGGCTGCTCGATCGGCCGCACGTCCGCTCCCCCGGCGAGGCGGATGGGTTCTGGCCGCTCTTTCGCTCGGCGGCCGGCAATCAGGCGCGTGGCAACGATGTGCCGGGCGCTCACCTCGCCGCCCTCATGCGGCAGCATGGCGTTCGGCTTATCTACACCCGCGACCGAGACTTCCGGCGTTTCGACGGGATCGACGCGCAGGATCCCTTCGCGTAAGAATTGGGAGCGGTCGGGGGGGGCGAGGCGGACGCTCGAAGCGAGGGACCGAGCGCCCTCTACTCCCCCGGCGAGCTGGCCAGATGCTGGATCAGGCTTCCGATCGTCGCGAGGGCAGCGGCGAAGCTCAGCACCGCGCCGAGCGCGAACAACCACCAAACCGACGCCAGCTGCTGGGCCGTCGCGAGGTCCGCGGCCGACAGCTCGATACCCTGGCGAGCGGCCGCGGGGACGGCGACGGGCGAGGCGATCGTCAGCCCGAAGAAGACGGTGCCGGCGACGCCGAAGGCGACGAGCAATCCGAACTGGGCAACAACTGTGGCGACCCTGGTCGCGAGCCGCCAAGCGCGGCCATGGCCGAACCTCGGGATGGCCATGGAAGGTGCGAACAAGGTGGGCTCCAGTCGGCAGATCGGGCGTGGACGGCTTTCCGTCCCTCACCTCGATCGTCGTCCAGGCCGACGTCCTCGACCATCGTCATCCGGCCGTCCGGCATAGCGACAGGCGTCGCGAAGTCGCGCCCGTCACAAAGTCGAGGGTCGAAGCTCGCATTGAGCTTCGACCCTCATCGTGTCTCAATCGGCCTCGCCCATAGGAGGCGAGGCGTCAGTTGACGGGGACTCTCGGCCGATTGAGGGGCAGGCCCGTCTCGCCGACGTAGACCTTGAAGATCTTCCAGGCGTCGGGGTTGGTGGCAGGCTCGAGGTCGCCGTTCGTCACGAGCAGTGACTTCCCGACGAATGCGAGACCCCACGGCGAGTTGAACCTCGGGTCCGATATCCGGTTGATCTCATTGCCGGCCGGGTCGAGGACCGCGACCTGGTTCGGGCCGAGCAGGCTCACGTAGAGGTTGCCCGACTTCGCGAACGCGAGGCCGGTCGCCTGCGGCGGCGCCTGGTTCGGGTCGAACGGGAAGCGGTGGACGAGCTCGAGGTCCGACGCGGTCGGATGGTCGACGAGCCGGACCCGCCAGATCGCCGCCGTCAGCGGCACGTCCGCGGCGACCGTGATCGAGAAGTAAAGCCAATGGCCTGTCGGGTCGATCCGTCCGCCGAGCGGGCCGCCGGCGAAGCCGAAGTAGCCGGTCAGGCGAGTGTCGGTGAACCAGATCGACGCCGTTCCGTCCGGGGCGACTCGCCAGATCCGCGGCTTGTCGTCCGGGACGTACAGGTTCCCGGTTTTGTCGA
Source organism: Candidatus Methylomirabilota bacterium (assembly GCA_035490155.1). Taxonomy (GTDB): domain Bacteria; phylum Chloroflexota; class Limnocylindria; order Limnocylindrales; family CSP1-4; genus CF-46. The sequence goes on from DATHGS010000200.1 coordinate 2,301, forward strand.
AGACGAGGTCGTTCCACATCGCCTTCATCCAGTCGCCGGCGAGACCCGTGTCCGCGGGCACCTGGGAGAAGACCTCGGGGGCCGCCGGGTGCTTGCCCGGATCGACGCGCAGGATCCGGCCGTTCATGTCGGCGACGTAGAGCTTGTGGGTCGCCGTCGGGTTGCCGTCGAGGGCGAGCCCGAACAGCCCCATGTCGGAGTTCTCGGCCGTGTCGATGACCGTCGTGCCGACGAGGGCGCCGGCCTCGTCGTAGGTGAAGACGCGCTCGTCGTCCGAGTTCTGGTGGCCGGCGAAGAAGTCGCCGGCGCTCGTCGAGACGTAGACCCGATCGTCACCGACGGCGATACCGAACGGATGACCGGGCGCCGGCGCGCTCGCAAAGACCGACACGTCCCCGAAGGCCGGCGCCGCGGCACCGACGCCGCCCACGGCCGACCCGATCCCCGGCCCGACGGCGATCGCCAGGACCGCCGCAGCACCGACCCGGGCGGCCACCCAGCGGCGGCTCAGTCTCAGAGCCCCGGCCGGTCCATCTCTCCATCCCTGTTGCGTAGTGAACTGTCGAACCATCGCCTGTCCTCCTCGATCCGGGCGAGTCCGGCCGTTTCCGACTCGCCGCTGTCGAAAGGACGACGATCAGGCGCGCGCGAATCGACAGCCGATGTACGTCGTCGATCCGCCCTCACTGGCTCGCGGGTAGCATCGAAGCCACCGTGAACGCGTTCCTCCTTTCCTTCGGCGTCATTTTCCTAGCCGAGCTCGGCGACAAGAGCCAGCTCATGGCGCTCGCCTTTGCAGGCCGCTACCGCGCCGGAACCGTCCTCCTCGCTGTCAGCCTCGCGACGCTGCTCGTCCACGCCGGATCGGTCCTTCTCGGGTCAACCGTCGCTCTCGCTGTCCCGACCGGCCCGATCCAGGTCGTGGCGGGGATCGCGTTCCTCGTTTTCGCGGCCTGGACGATTCGCGGCGACACGCTCCGCGAGGCCGACCAGAACCGGACGAGGCGGGTGGGCGGATCGGCG
>DATHGS010000201.1:0-3683 GCA_035490155.1 Candidatus Methylomirabilota bacterium
CGCAACCCTGGTCGCCAGCCGCGTGACTCCGCACGGCCCCGTCACTTGGTACGGCCCGACGACGTGACAGCATCAGCCGCGGGCGCCCAACCCCACGACGCGACGATCACCTACCCCGGCGGGCTTCGCGCCCGCTGGCGCTGGGCGGGCAGCGGGCAGGGACGTGCCGTTTTCGCCCTGTCGGAGGCTGGTGGCACGCTGGTCGACCACGGAATGCTCGTGTCCTCGGATCCCGAGGCGCTCTGTCGCGCGGAGCTGCGGATCGACGGCCCGGGCGGGTCCTGGTCGGTCCGGCTCGCGTCGACGATCTACGACGAGCCGGCCGGCCTCCTGTGGGATGACCCGGGCCTGTTCATCGTCAAGTACGGCTTCCACACCTACGCCCTCGAGGCCAGGTCCGGGGTCCTGCGCTGGAGCCATCGCTCGGCGACGCCGCTGCTCGCTGTCGTCGCGTCGCCGCGCCTTGCCCACGTCATAGCGCAGGCCGAGATCGAGACCTTCGCTCTCGAAGAGGATGGGACCGTGGCCTGGCGAATCGCCCACAGCGACGTGGTCACGGAGGTCGAGTTGATCGGCGGCCGCCTCGTCCTGACGAGCTTCGGCGGGCAGGTCACCGCGCTCGACCCGGCCACCGGCCGGCCAACCGGCTAGCGGCAGGCGATGGGCCCGCTGGGGACGGGTCGTGGATAACGGCGCTGGCCGTCACGAAACTCGTGGACAACAGCGGTTGACCGCCGCCGTCGCCGCGCGTAGCGTTGTCCTCAGCCCGGAGGGGCCGAGCGCAGGCTAACGGCAGCGATCGCATCAACGCCCACGCCGCGAGTAGGTTCCTTCGGGTCTTTTGCTGCCCGTCGCGCGACCCGTAACGCGAGCTCGCGGGCCCTCAACCGACGGCCCGCTATGATCCCCGCCGTGACTCCCCTCCTCCTTGTCGCCGCAGGTGTCCTTGCCGTCGTCGGTGGCGTCGCGGTCCTGCAGACGTTCGGATCGCGCTATCGGGTCGGCCGATTGCTCGCGACCACGCCGTTGGTCGACCTGGCCGAAGCACTGTCGATCGCCGCCGGTGGTCGCCCCCGCTACGTCAGGATCGACGGCCGGATCGACGCCGACGACGAGTTCGAGGACATCAATCATCGGCCGCTCGTCTTCCGGCGGACCCGGCTCGAGGCCCACCGTCCCGGCCGTTGGGTGACGTTCGAGGATTCTCGAGAGACGGCGCCGTTCGAGATCCGCGACGGCGCCCTGACCATCGCGATCGACGGTGACGCCATCGACACCGGGCTGGTCGTCGTCCCCCGCGAATCGGTTGGGGCGGCGGCCGACCTCGCGGATCGGGCACCGAGCGACATGCTCCCCGAAACGAGGGTCCGGGCGACCGTCGAGCAACTGTCGTCCGTCGACCACGCGACGGCCCTTGGCGTGCCGAAACAGGGAACGGCGCCCGGCGACCCGCCTCGCCTGACCGCCGGCCTGGGGCGGCCGCTCATTCTGACCAATCTGGCGCCGGATGAGGCGATGCGCGTCCTCGCCCAGGGCAGCACGCGGCCACGGATCGCGGCCGCGTGCTTCGTGGTCGGAGGGGTTCTCGTCGTCGCCGGTCTCGCCTGGGCCGGGCTGGGCGCGATCGCTGCCACCTTCGTCGGGGACGCCGTGCCGATCGCCCTCGGCGCCTCCCCATCTCCCCCGGCCGCCGGCGGCGACCCGCGCAGCTCAGGCGAAGGTCCCGGCCTCGTCGGCCAGCCGTTCCTGGCGCTCCTCGCGGTGATCGCGATCGCCCTAGTCGCGGTCATCGTCACGACGGCCTACGTGCGGCTCACGGCGCGACCGGACAAGCCGACGCCGCGTCAACGCTGATCGCAGGCGTTCCGGCTCGAACCGACCGCAGCACGCGAACGGCCGCCGATCAGGGCCGGTGCGTCCGCGTCAACCCTCGGGACTATCGTCCTATTGGCAAGAAGTGTGAGCTTGGTAGGCTCCGCCACGAGTTGACATTTCCTACACGAGCAACCCTTGCCAAGCGCCATTCCATCCCGTCCGATCGACGCCACGCTCTCGGTGACCAAGGCGGCACGCCTCCTGGGCGTCCATCCGAACACGATCCGAGCCTGGAGTGACGCGGGGCGCCTTCGCTACTACCGGATCAATCCGCGTGGTGACCGGCGCTATCGGGTCGGCGACCTGCAGCGCTTCCTGACCGCCGCCGAGGGCGGCAATTCCGAGGCAGCGTCGTACACGACGGCCGCCGCCCGTCGGGCGGCGGAACGCGCTCCGGTCGAGGTGATGGATGCGGCGGTGGCCCGGGGCCTGGCGGCGACCGACGCGGATCGCCTGTCGGCCGCGGCGGATCGCGAACTCGATCTCGGCCTTCTGGTCGAGCTCGGGCGGGTCGCCGGCACGGCCGCAGGCACGGACGCGGCACTCACGGACGCCGTTCGACTGATCCGTGAGCACGGACCCTTCTCCGCGGTCGTCGCCTTCGAGCTGCGCGGAGAGCGCCTCGTGCCGAGGGTGACAACTCCCAACTCGCTCCACCTGGTCGAGCTGCCGCGGACGTTCGGAGCCCTCGGCGACGCCCTCGATGCGGCGCTTCGCGGTGACGCGCGACCGATCGTCGCCGCTCCGGCCGTCCGAGTCCTCGGCCCGGACCAGCCCGAGATCGCCATCGCGATACCGGGCCGCCACGGCCCATGGGGCGTCCTCGTCATCGCGGGCGGTCTGGACGTCGGCCCCGGGGGCGATGCGGAGGTCATCGACCCTGCGCTTGGCGTGTCGATCAGCCGATCGCTTGGCGTCGTGGCCGCCGCCGGGCGAACAGCCGATGAGGTCGCCCACCAGCTCCATCGCGCCGATGCTCTCCGGCGGGTTGCCGCCGACATCGGCAGCCGGCTCGACCTCGATCAGATCCTCTCCGGCCTGGTCGATCACGCCATGGTCCTCTTCGACGGAGATCGCGCGGCCGTCTTCCTTCGCCACGCCGACGGCCGAGCCGTCGCCGAGGTCTCGCGCGGCCTGTCGAAGAGCTATCTCCAGTCCATCCGCGAGTTTCCGGTCCGGTCGCTTCCCGCCCTCGCGGTCGCCGCGCGTCGGCCGATGTTTGCCGGCGGCTATCGGAGTGATCCGCGCGGCGCGGATGTCCGGGCAGCGGTCGTCCAGGAGGGCTACGACACGATCTGCACCGCGCCGCTGCTCGACGGCCCCGAGATGCTCGGGCTGCTCAACGTCTACCACGACACGCCCCACGACTGGACCGATCACGAGCTCGACACGATGGCAGCCCTCGCCGACCAGGCGTCGGTGGCCATCAAGAACGCCCAGAACTACGAGAAGATGGCGACCTGGGCCGCCCAGCTCCAATCGATCCAGCAGCTCGGCGTCCGGCTCTCACGGCTGACGAGCGTTCGCGAGATCGGCCTCGCGATCGCGACCGAGCTACGCCAGCTGATCGACTACCACAACGTCCGCGTCTACCGGCTCGTCGGTGAGGACCTCCTTCCGGTGGCGATGCAGGGACAGGTCGGCGAATACGTCGACGAAACACCAGAGCAGCTCCAGGTCAGGTTCGGCGAGGGCATCACCGGCTGGGTGGCCGAACATCGACTCGCCCAGAACCTGCCTGACGCCGGCAAGGACCCGCGGGCGAACACGATCCCGGGCACCGAGGAGGATCTCGACGAGTCGATGCT
>DATHGS010000202.1:0-4461 GCA_035490155.1 Candidatus Methylomirabilota bacterium
GAGGGCCACCGCCACGAGCGGGCTTGACGTGATGAAGTCGACGAGGCCCCCGAAGAACGGCTTCGAGCTGTGGACGGCGTAGTGGCGCTCGGCCAGCTCGCGGTCCACGTGAACGAGCTTCAGCCCGACGATCTTCAGGCCGCGCTCCTCGAAGCGGGCGATGATCCGTCCGGCGAGCAGCCGCTGGACACCGTCGGGCTTGACCAGGACGAGGGTCCGTTCGTTCACGAGTTCTCCTTGGGCTCGGGCGGTTGGGCGTCGGGACGTTCGGCGTCGGGGGATTGGGCGTCGGGACGTTCGGCGTCGGGAAACTCGGTGTCGGGCGATTGGGCGTCGGGGGATTGGGCGTCGGGCGGCTCGGATTGGGTTGGTCGGGCCTGGCGGCGCGAATGTCTGGCCGGGGCCGCTTCGTCGGGCTCGGCCGGCCGATCGTCGGACCGCCGCTCGAGATCGATCGCCGCCACCGCCGTGGCGTAGTCGCGGAGGGCCTCCGCCTCGTGCCCGACGATCCTGTTCGCGTCGCCGCGAACGAGAGCAAGGACTGGTTCGGAGCGGCCGGCGATGAGGTCGAGGACCGTCGGCGCGAGGGCTGCCTCTGCCCGCAGGGCGAGGGCGAGCGCAGCGGCCGCCTGGCCGGGCCGGCCGACGTCGAGGGCGATCCTGGCGCGAGCTAGCAGCTCGGCGGAGTCCGGCACTGTCGGCGCGATGATGCCGGTGTGGGCCTCCCAGAGGCTGGGGCCGTATGCCTCGTCGGCGGTCGATCGGCTTTGGCTTTCGGCCGCTTCCTCGGACTCGTCGAGTCGAAGGGCTGGCGCGAACAGGTAGCCAGCGGGCGGCTGTGGCAGATCGTCGAACAGCTCGCCGGCTGGCTCGGGCGGCGCGCCCGGGTCGGTCGGCCAGATCGAACTGCGTGGCATGCCCGCGAAGATCGGGTCGATTGGCCCGTCATACCGCGCCAGCGCCCGACCGGCCAGCCGTCGAGCCTCGCTTGGTCGACCGAGATCGGCCTGCGTCTCCGCGGCAATCACGAGCGCGACGACGTCGTCCGGGTGGGTCTCCAGCCTGGCTGTGGCCGCCTCCCCGGCCCCCGCGAGATCGCCGGTCCGCCAGCGCACCTCGGCGAGATCGACGATCCCCTCGTCATCGAGCCCGTCCTTGCCGGCCATCGCTTCCAGCTCGGCACGGGCCAGCGAGAGCGAACCGAGCCGCAGGTGCAGTCGGGCGATGACGAGGTCGGCATCGCGGACCGCCGCCGCCGCGACGTTCGACTCGGCCGCTGATCCCGTCGCGGCCGGCCCAGCCACCGAGGAAGACGCGGGTTCCATCGTCGTCATGCCGGCAGCTTGAGGCGCCGCTCGAGACCGCGGGCGTAGCGCGCCGGCGCGACGACCGCCATGCGCAGGCCGTCGTCGACGAAGAGCTGGCCGGCGAGCCGGCGGAGATCGTCGGCCGTTACCGCGGCGACGGCCTCGAGCGCTTCCTCGAGTGTCATGACGCGGTCGTGGAGGGCCTCCTGGCCACCGATCCACGAGGCGAGGTGGCGCGTCTCGTCCATTCGCAGCTCGAGCCCGCCGGACAGGTAGGCCTTCGTCTTGTCGAGCTCCTCGGGCGGGACATCCTCGTCGCGCAGCTTCGCGAGCTCGGCGAGGATCGCGTCGAGGGCCGCCGGCAGGCGGGTCGGGTCGACTCCGGCTGAGACCTCCATCGCCCCCGCGTCGGCATAGTCGACGAGGCCCGACGAAACGTCGTACGCGAGGCCGCGCTCCTCGCGCACCGACAGGAAGAGGCGACTCGACATCCCGTCGCCGAGGACCCCGTTCAGGACCGACAGTGCCCACGCATCGGGGTGATCGCGGCGGAGTGCCGGCACGCCGATGCACAGCTGGGCCTGGCTCGCGTCGCGTCGGGCCGCGAAGAGGAACCGCTCGCCGGCGGGGAGTGTCGGCGCCGCCGTGTAGCCCGGGACCTTGCCGTTGCCCGTCCCGAAGGCGGTCGCGGCGAGATCGACTGCCTCCTCGTGGGACACGTCGCCGGCCAGGGCGACGACGGTGTTGGCCGGTCGGTAGAGGGTCCGCCAGAAGTCGCGGATCGTCGCCGCGGGAAGCGCCCGGATTCCCTCCTCGTCGCCGCAGATCTCGCGGCCGAGCGGCCCGTCCCCGAACATCGCCTGCTGGAAGAGGATCTGGGCATATTCCGCGGGGTCGTCGAGGTACGAGCGGATCTCCTCGACGATGACCGCCCGTTCGCCCTCGATCTCGTCGTCGGCAAGGGTCGGCCGGACGATCAGCTCGCCCAGCACGTCCATCGCCCGCGTCGCCTCGCGTCGCGGGACCCGGACCCAGTAGACCGTCGATTCGCGATCGGTCGCCGCGTTGAACGAGCCACCGACGCCCTCGATCGCCTCGGAGATTGCCCGCGTCGACGGGAAGCGGGCCGTCCCCTTGAAGGTGATGTGCTCCATGAAGTGCGCGACGCCGGCCTCCGCGGGTGTCTCGAGGCGCGAGCCGGCGAGGACATATGCCGCGATGGAGACCGAACGCGCGCCGGAAAGCCGGGCACTGATGACACGCGGCCCCGAGGGCAGCGCCGTCCGTTCGAACATCGCGGCCGATGGTACAGGAACGACCCCCGCCGCACGGGCGGCGCGACCTCGGTGCCACCTCATTTGGCACTCGCCGAGGGGTTCCGGGCGGCTATGCTTCGTCACTGACCGCCCGGCCCGTCCGAGCGCGGCGGTCGTGAGGAGGAGGAACCATGGCGTCGAGGCGACTCAGGTTGCTGTCCCTGCTGGCGATCGCGTCGCTGGCGTTCGGGGCGTGTAGCAGCACTCCCAACGCGTCGGCCGGGGCTAGCGGTGGCACCGCCTGCGCCGCGACGGGGACGCAGGGAGGGGCAAACCTCCAGATCCCGGACATCGAGGCGGGCAAGTTCAACGTCGCGATGGTCCTGATCGGCCCGCACGACGACGGCGGTTGGAGCCAGGCCCACTACGAGGGCCTCCAGTACGTCTGCAACAACGTCCCCAACAGCCACGTTGCGTACATCGAGAACGTCCCCGAAGGCGCCGACTCCGAGCAGGTCTTCCGAAGCCTGTCGCGGAAGGGCTTCAACTTCATCATCGGGACGTCCTTCGGCTACATGGACCCCATGGCGACCGTCGCCGAGGAATTCCCCGACATCACGTTCCTTCACCTGACGGGCTACAAGTCGAACGGCAAGAACTTCGGCAACTTCTTCGGCGCGATCGAGGACTTCAAGCTCCTCGCCGGGATGATCGCCGGGTCGCGGGCCAAGAAGGACGGCAACCCGAAGATCGGCTACATGGCGACCTTCCCGATCCCGGAGGAGCTGCGCCTCGGCAACGCGATCATGCTCGGGGCAAAGAAGACCTGCCCCGAGTGCACGATGGACATCCGGTTCATCAACACCTGGCATGACCCGGTCAAGGAGAAGGACGCGGCCGCCTCGTTGTTCGACGCGGGCGCCGACGTCGTCTTCACCGGTGCCGACACAGGTGCCGTCGCCGACGTGGCCCAGGAAAAGGGCAAGTGGGCGGTCACGTACGACCACCCGGCGTCCTGCAAGGTCGACCACTGCCTGACCGCTCCGTACTGGATCTGGGGACCCGAATACGTCCGGATCGCGAAGCAGGTCCAGGCCAAGACCTACAAGGCCGGCTACGAGTACTTCGACGCGGATTCGAAGGCGATGGGCCTGCTTGGCTTCATGGACGGCGAGACGCCGAGGACGGGGGTTGCCGAACTGCCGGCGGCCGACCTGGCGATGGTCAAGGACACACTGGCCAAGATGCTGGCCGGCACGTGGACCCGCTTCGACACGTTTGCCGGGCCGATCAAGGACAACACCGGCAAGGAGGTCCTCGCTGCCGGGGCCAAGCTCGAGCAGTCGGATCTCGACCAGTTCCCACCCGGCGCCCCGGGCAACGCGTGCAAGGTCTGCATGTACTGGTGGGCCGACGGAATCAAGAGCGAGCTGCCCAAGCTCACGCCGTAACCTCGGAGTAGGCAAAGCAGGGCCGCGGGCGTTCGCCCGCGGCCCGACGACGCGCCAGCGGAGGCCCGATGACGGCCGCTCCCCAGGCATCCGCGACACCAGCCGTCGACGCAAGCGGGATCGTCAAGGCATTCCCGGGCGTCGTGGCGAACGACCACGTCGACTTCGAACTGATGCCTGGGGAGATCCACGCCCTGCTCGGCGAGAACGGCGCCGGGAAGAGCACCCTCATGAACATCCTCGCCGGGCTTTATCGGCCGGACGAGGGCGAGATCCGGATCGACGGGGAGCCGGTCACCTTCCTCTCACCGCGGGACGCCATCGCCGCGGGCATCGGGATGGTCCACCAGCACTTCACGCTGGTCCCGTCGCAGACCGTCACCGAGAACATCCTGCTCGGCCTCGATAAGCCGAGGTTCCTCCTCGACGCGCGACGGTCGGAGGCCG
>DATHGS010000203.1:0-3959 GCA_035490155.1 Candidatus Methylomirabilota bacterium
GGAGCTGCTCCACGTCACCGCCGCGAACCAGGACATCGTCGCGATCGTCGGCTCCGAGCATCGGGTCAAGCCGGGCGACATCCTGACGCTGACGCTGCCGATGGACAAGCTCCACCTGTTCGACGCCGAGTCCGGCGCCTCGCTGGCCTCGGAGCGCACCGCCGTCGCCGCCTGACGCGGCGGCCGTGCCCGACCCGACCGAGATCGATCCCGGGCAGGCGATCGACGATCTCAGCGAGACCGTCGTTGCCTCCCGGGTCGTTCATCAGGGTCACTACCTGACCTTCCGGGTCGACACGATCGAACGAGCCGACGGTTCGCGCGCCGAGCGCGACGTCGTCGGCCATCCCGGGGCGGTCGCCATCCTGGCGGTCGATCCCGATGGCGAGGTTCTCCTCGTCCGCCAGTTCCGGGTGCCCGCCGGGCGTGTGTTGCTCGAGATCCCGGCAGGGACGCTCGACGTGGACGCGGCCACAGGCGCCGTCGAGGACCACGCCCTCGCCGCGCGGCGCGAGCTCGAGGAGGAGACCGGCTACCGGGCAGCAATCTGGCGCCACCTGGCAAGCTTCTGGACAGCTCCCGGCTTTGCCACTGAGCTGATGCATCTCTGGCTGGCGACCGACCTGCGACCGGCCGACGGCGAGCGGCTCGGGCCCGACGAGGACGAACACCTGCGCCTCGAGCGCATGCCGCTGCACAACGCGATCGCGGCCACCGAGCGTGGCGAGATCGCCGACGCGAAGTCGATATTGGGGCTGCTCTGGCTCGATCGGCTTTCGGGCGTGGCACCGGCGGGACCTACGGACGGATCAGTCAGCCTGACCTATCGCATAAGGCTCTCGGAGTACGTCGGGGCGGCCGCCCTCCTGACCCGTCATTCGCGAGGGATCCAGGTCTTTGGCGCGGTGATCACGCTGATCGGCCTTTTGACGTTTCTCATAGGAACCGACATCGCGACCTGGTTGCCTCCGGTCGTCTTCGGGCTCCTGACCCTGTCGGGTCTGTATGTCGTCCCGTTCGCGTGGATCGGACTGCGTCGACGCCGCGAGCTCGTCGAAGGACCAACGACGGTTATCGCCGACGCATCCGGCATCACCACGAGCGCCTCATACGGGCAGTCGCACGTCGGCTGGGAGTTGTACGCTCGAATCCGCGAGATCGGCAGCTGGTTCTTCCTCGACACGGGGACCGGCGCGAGCCACTTCATCCCGAAGCGCGCCTTCGCGCCGGAAGACCTCGCGTTGTTCCGGAAGCTCATGGCCGAGGCTGGATTCGGAATCGATGGTCGGCGAAAACCGACTGCCTGACGGCCCTCGTCAGTCCTCTTCCGGCGGCCCGAGCCGGGCGAGCGCTCCTGCGTAGAGCGTCGAATTCGGGCTCAGCGCGACCGCCAGCCGAAGGTGGGTCCGCGCCTCCTTCGACCGACCGAGCTGCTTGAGGCTCTGGCCGAGCGCGAAGTGGGCGTAATGCGCCGACGGGTCGAGCTCGAGCAGCGCCTCGAACGTCGCCCGCGACGCCTCACGTTGGCCCGAGTTGTAGTACGCCCTCCCCAGGGCCTCGAGAATCGAGGCCTTGCCCGGTTCTGATCGCGACGCCCGCTCCAGCACGATGGCGGCCGCCGCAAAGTGGCGCTTCCTGAGCAGGTCGTCGCCGCGCTGGAACAGCTCGTAGGCAGACTCGCGGTCCTCGGTCGGATCGTCCACGGTCTGATGGTGCCACGCCTCGCCCGATCAGGGCACCTCCCCGCCCGATAGGGGCGTCCGGCCATTAGTTCCGCCGCAGGTTCGCTTCCGCCGAATTCGTACGTGGCCGGAACTCTGTCCGCCGCAAACGCCAACTCTCGGATGGTTCCGCCCAAGCGGAACGACCGGACGAAAGGGCGCGGTCGGCGCCGGGACCCGATCGGCCGGCATCAAGGCGCGAATCGTGCGCGGGCGAAGCTCGCGGGTGGCCTCAGGTCACGACATGGCGGTCCGGCAAGCGCGTCGGCGCCCGATCCCAACGGCGATCTCCGCCCCGCATCCGTCGCCGCCACCCATGATCACTTGGCCTTTTCTCACGATCGTTCCGCGTGGGTGGAACTATCTCGAAACGAGCCTTGGCGAAAGAGAAGTCGCCAAAGCCGATCATGAACGACGTGCCAGGCGTGAGCGGTGCGTCAGAGCTGGGTGCCGCGCCGCGGGGCGGGGCGCTTGGCGGCGGCTCCGCCTTATGTGCGCCTGGTGCACCTTAGACGAGGCTCGGCCGCGGTTCCCGCTCCCATTTCGTCTCGCCAGGCTCGACCGCGCGCCCATTCACGCTCAGAACATCGAGGCTGGGGGTCAGGGCGGCGGCCGGCGCACCCGCGCAACCCCTGCAGTCACACGTAACGAGCGCCGGGTGCACATAGGGCGAATATCGGAGCGAAGCGGAGCCACGGACCGCGAGCGGGACCTTCAGCCCTCGCGCCAGAGCGACAGGTCGACCGGTCGCAGTCGGGGCGATTCCGTCAATCCGGGGATGCGACCGCGCTTGGCAATCGGTCGGCCGTCGATCTCCTTGATGTCGCCGGTGAAATCGATCGGCGTTGCCCCGCTGATGTACGACCCGACGGCGTAAGAGTCGACCGGCGCCTGGGCCTCCTTGAAATACCGGATGCGATCCGGGCTGAGACCGCCGGAGACGACGATCCGGACATGCCGGAATCCGGCCTGGTCGAGCCGCGCCCGGACCTCGTGCACCAGCTCGGCGGTGACCCGACCCCGCTCCGACGGGGTGTCGAGGCGGATCCCGTACAGCCGATCCCCGAGTGCGTGGGCGACCCGAAGCGCTTCCTCGGCCTCGTCCTTGAACGTGTCGACGAGCACGATCCGGGCAACCTCCGGCCCGAGATCGCGGTCGAAGGCAAGGGCCGCCTCAACGGTGTCCCCGAAGATCAGGACCAGCGAATGGGGCATTGTCCCGGTCGGCGCCAGCCCGGCGAGCCGTGCCCCGGCCGGCGTCGACGCGCCGACGCAACCACCGACGATCGCGGCGTAGTCCAGGACGTCGGTGATGTCCGGGTGGACGTGGCGCGCCCCGAACGAGATGACGGGCTCCGGCGCGGCGGCATCGACAACCTCCCGCGCGGCGGTCGCCCAGCCGGTCGACTGGGCCATCATCCCGAGGATTGCCGTCTCATACAGACCGACTTCGCGGTAACGGGCCCGGATGCGAAGGACGACCTCCTTCGGCGCGATCGGGTCGCCGTCGTCGAGGGCTTCGATCTTGGTCACGGAGAGATCCGCCTCGCGCAGGACGTGACCCAGGAGGTTCTTGGCCTCGTCGATCCCGCACAGGATCGCCTCCTGGCGGGCGAAGACCTCCATCGACACGAGAGGGTCGAGGCCCTCCCGCTCGAGGACGCTCGCTGCGCGGGCGAAATAGACGTCGGCGGAGTCCCCGGACAGGATCTCGGTCGAGGGTCGCGCCCGTGTCAGGCCCATCGGCTGGCCAGCCTCGAGTTCACAGTTCCTCCTCGCCTCCCGGAGCGGCAGGGTCCTGTCCGGCGGCGTCGGCCGGTGGGGCGCCGAGTGTAGCGTACGAATCGGCCGCGTCCGGCGCCGTGGTCGACTGCGGCTTGACGGTCGACTCGGGCTTCGCGGCTGATTTGGACTTGGCGACCGATGGCGGCGTGGCGACCGGCTCGGGCTCGACGTCCGACTGCGGCGCGGCCGATGGCGCCGCCGCGACCGACGGGGGCGTGGCGGCCGAGGACGGCGCTGCGGCGGACCCGGGTTTGGGCAACCACCGTCGCTCGGGGATCGGCGCCGGTGCGTTGGTTGAAGCAGCCTCGCCAACTGCTGGGATTAGACCCCGCTCGATCCGCCGTCGCCGATAGGCCTCGATCGCCGACGACGAATCGGCCGAGGCGCCATCGCCAATCGGGGGCAGCGGACCCCGCTCCAGCCGTCGCCGCATGTAGGCCGCAACGGCATCGG
>DATHGS010000204.1:0-7155 GCA_035490155.1 Candidatus Methylomirabilota bacterium
GCGGCCCGAATTCCCTTCGAGTTTGCGACCGCGATCGCCTCGGCCGCCGTCGAGAACGAGCCGTACGAGACGACCCCAGCGGCATCGGCCGCCGCGATGACCGCACGAACGCCATCGGCCCGCAGCTCCGGCGTCGCCGTCTCGGTCTCCTGCGCGAACGCCGCAGGCAGCTCTTCGATGGGGGTGGGCTCGGGCAGGCCGCCCCAGTCCTCGAGCTCCTCGGAGTTCCGGGCGATCGCCCCTGCGGTCTCGGCCAGCCGTCGCAGTCCCTCGTCGTCGAGCCGGTTGCTCGAGGCGACGCCGACGCGACGGCCGACGACGAACCTCAGGTTCAGCTGGGCGTTCGATTCGGCGACGTTCTGGTGGATCTCGCTGTTGGCGAACCGGGTCAGGCGGGCATCGTCGGCGGTCACGAGGGCCTCGGCCTCGGTTGCGCCCGCCGCCTCGGCGTGGGCGAGTGCGCGCTGCGCCATCGCGAGGACGTCGGCCGGGTCAAGACGGTCGCCGTCGCCCCCCTGGTCGCGACTCGGATCGCGCCCGTCGCTCACCACTTGCCGACGCCCATCTGGACATCGCGGAAACGAGCCCCGGAACAGGCGTGGCCGACACTCGCCCCCTGGCCCGGCTCGCCCTTGCCGCAGTTCGGTGTGCCGAGCATGACGTAGCTCCGCTCGTCCCCGACCGCGTCGCACGACCGCCAGAACTCGTAGGTGATCCCGGTGTACGTCGGATTCTTGAAGAGGCGGCCCTTCTTGCCGTTCTTGATCTCGTAGGCGACCTCGGTCGCGAACTGGAAATTGAGCCGCCGGTCGTCGATGGACCACGATCGGTTCGAGGCGAGGTAGAAGCCTTCGTCCGTGTCGGCAACGATCTCGTCGAGGCTCATGCCCGGTTTCGGCAGGAGATTGAGGTTCGTCATCCGGATGAGCGGAATCCGGTTCCAGCCGTCGGCTCGCATCGCGCCACCGGACTGCCGGCCGATCCGTGGCGCGGTCTCGCGGCTGGTGAGATAGCCGACAAAGATCCCCTCACGGACGATCGGCACGGATGCCGCCGCGACGCCCTCGTCGTCCCAGCCGAATGTCCCCATGCCGCCCGGCGCCGTCGCGTCGGCGACGATGTCAATGAGATCGCTCCCGTAGCGGAACCCGTCATCGAGCTTGTCGGTCGTCAGGAAGCTCGTGCCGGCGTAGCTCGCCTCTGTGCCGTAGACACGATCGAGCTCGCTCGGATGGCCACAGCTCTCGTGGACCTGCATGTAGAGCTGGGATGGGTCGAGGATGATCGTGAAGCGGCCCGGAGGGCACTGCGGCGCACTCAGCAGGGCGACCGCCTCCTCGCCGAGGCTCTCGGCATGATCCGGCAGGTTGAGGCCGCGGACGAACTCGAAGCCGGCCGCCTTGAACGGGCCGCCGTCTGCATCGGGATAGCTGCGGCGCTGGTGCTCGTCGCCCTCGATCGCATTCGCTTCGACGCCGGCACCGACGTGCGTCAGGGTCTGCTCCGTGTAGCTCCCGTCCGTCGCGGCGAAGGCCTTCCACTCGCGGCGGGCGTCGTAGCGGGTCTCGGTGAACGTCACGCCCTTCGGTTTCCCGGCTGCGGTATCGGCGGCCAGTAGCAGCCCGATCTTCGTTTCGAGGGCAACGTTGAACGGGTCCTCCTCGATGGGCGTTTCGTATGTGCCATGAGCCGGAGGCCGGTCATCGAGCCGAACGCGATTCCGGAGTGCGGTCGCCGATGCCCGGGCAATCCGGACGGCATCGCCGGCGACCCGGTCTGCCTCGGCGGATGTCAGCCGGCTCGAGCTGGCGAAGCCCCACGCGCCGTCGACGAGGACCCGCAGGCCGAACCCCTCGCTCTCGCCCGACGCGACGCCCTCGACCTTGCCGGACTTGATGGCGATCGACTCTTCCTGGCGCCGAACGACGCGGACGTCGGCGTAGGTCGCACCGAGCTGGGCGGCCGTGTCGAGAGCGCGGTTGGTCAGGTCACGCATCGGCTCGGGAGAGTAGCAGAGCGCCGAGGGCGGACGTCGCTGGGGCGAATGCCCTATCGGGAGGGTTCGCTGCCACCACTGGCCGCGGGGTTTCGCCGCGCCGCAGTCGCGATCAGAGGACCGGCCGGCCGCCGATGGCCTGGGCCGTCAGGTACAGGCCGAACGCCAGTACCACGACGGCGGCCACGAGCGGCGCGTCCCCGGCGAGGCGACCGAATCCTGAGCCCGATGGGAGGCGATCGAGGCGGGTCCGGGCAAAGACCATGGCCAGGCCGACACCGGTCATAACGAGGGCCATGCCGAAGCCAAAAACGACGACGAGGACGAAGCCGAACGCCGGCCGACCGGCGACGATCGAGCCGAGCAGGATGAACAGCGCGCTCGTCGAGGGGATCAGCCCACCGGCGAGGCCGAGCGCGATGAGCCCGCGCCAGCTGATCGTCGAACCGGCAGGCGGCAGGTGGCTGTGGGTGAGGCCGCCGTGGCGGTGGTGCTCGTGGGTTTCGCCATCGTGCTCGTGGTCGCCATAGTGCTCGTGGTCGTGGTCGTGGTCGTGGGCGCCGTGGATCGTGGCGGTCGACCTGGTGGCGAGCCGTCGGCGGAACTCGGCGAGGAGCATCCAGCCGCCGATCGCGAGGATCGTCACCGCGGCGACGACAGGTGCGCCGCGGACGACCACATCCGGCGGGAGCAGCCCCTGTGCGCCGACGACGAGCGCCGCGAGAACGAGGATGCCGAGCGTATGCGACACCGTCACCGCCAACCCCAGACCCACGGCATGGAGTGCCGTCCCGCGAGTGCCAACGAGATAGGCCGCCATGAGCGTCTTGCCGTGGCCGGGCGTCACGGCGTGGCCGGCCCCCAGGCCGAGGGCCGTCAGGACGGACAGGAGCAGCACGATCGGGCTCAGGTCGACCGACTGGAAGATCGCCGGGAGTTCCCCGCCGACCCCTCCCGGGACCGCTCCGACGACGCCGATACCGGCCGCCGCTGCAGCGGCCGCCGGGGCTCTTGCAGCCGGGCCCGCGTCGGCTGGGGCGGCGGTGCCGATCGGAGCCGCCTTGGGTGTCGCGAAGATCGTCACCGAGCGCATGTCCAGCGGCTGGCTGATGAGGTCGGCCGGGTATGACGTCAGGCGCTTCGAGGGGCTCGTCGCCGGCAGCCCGTCGGCCTCGATCGTCACCCCATCGCCGGACGCCACGACCTCGCGCCAGCCGATCCTGTCGGTGAACGATGTGTCCGAGAAGGTAATCGTTGTCCGGCTGCTGAGGGTGGCGGCAAGCGTCGCGGAGTAGCCGCATTCGATGCGCATCGTCGAGAGGCCACCAAGCCCCGGTGGAAAGGAGACGGCGGCCCGGCTGGCCGAGCCGACGGAGATCGGAGACCCCCCGACGGCCAGGCGCAATGCGCTCGCCTCGGCCGCGCACTCGGCGGGCGCCGCGGCGGCGGCCTCCTCATCGGAGACGTCGCCATCGCCATCGGTGTCGATCTTGAGCCGCTCCTGGAACGTCGGGATCTCGGCCATGTCGATGACGACGTCGAGCAGGACCTGGTCGCGACCGACGGTGAGGCTGCGTAGTGATTGATCGTGAAGTTGCCGAGCGGGTGAGCCAGCACCGCTGCGGGCAGCCCCGCGCCGATCGCGCCGAGCAGGAATGCAAGCAAGAGACGGCGTCCCACCACGCAGAGGGTACGCGCCCGATCCCAGGATGGATGAACGACCCCGGTCAGGCCGAGGGCCAATCCGGGCCGCTACACTCGGCGGCGTGGCACGACCCGCTTCGCCGCCCACGCGCGGCTGGTTCATCACGATCGAGGGGCCCGAAGGCGGCGGCAAAACGACCCAGGCCGCTCGGCTCGAGGCGTGGTTGCGCGGCGCGGGGATGGCGGCGGTCCGGACGCGAGAACCCGGCGGGACGAAGCTGGGCGAGCAACTCCGGGATCTGCTGCTGAACGCCCCGGCCCGCGCCGCCCAGATCGATCCGCTCGCCGACGCTTTCCTCTTCAATGCCGCCCGTCGGCAGCTCGTCGCGGAAGTCATTCGACCCGCCCTCGACCGTGGTGTCACCGTCATCTGTGCCCGCTTCGCCGACTCGACGCTGGCCTACCAGGGGTACGGCTCCGGGCTCGACCTGGAAACCCTCCATTCGCTCGAGGCGGCCGCGACCGATGGCCTCAGGCCGGACCTGACGATCCTGCTCGACCTGCCGGCCGAAGTCGGGCTTGCCCGCAAGACCGAAACCGTCGACCAGAGCCGGTTCGAAACCGATTTCGACGTCGCCTTCCATCGGCGGGTTCGTGACGGCTTTCTGTCTCTCGCAGCGGCGGACGCCGGTCGGTTCGTGGTCGTCGATGCGTCGACGTCCGAGGAAACGGTCTGGTCGGCTGTCCGGCTCGCGGTCGGACGGCTCCTCGGGCCGTCGGACGCGCCGAATGAACCAGACCGCCCGGCCGTGCGCATTCCGGGATGAACAACGAGTTCGGCCCCAGGGGACGGGTGGCATCGGCGGCGGACGATGCCGATCGGGCGGTACTTGTCCTCGTCGCCGCGGGTCAACTCGACGCCCTCCAGGAGCTCTACGACAAGTACCGAGTCATGGCCTATTCGATCGCCCTCCGGATCACCGCGGACGCCTCGCTTGCCGAGGACGTCGTCCAGGACGCCTTTCTCGGCGCCTGGCGAAACGCCTCGCGCTACGTCGAGGGCAAGGGCAGCGTCAAGACATGGCTCCTCTCGATCGTCCACCATCGGGCCGTCGACGCCGTGCGCCGCCGCCGGCCCACGGTCGAGCTGCCGGCACGAGAGGATGTTCCGCCGGCGGCGATGACGCTGCCCGACATCTGGCCGGAGGTCGCGGGCAACCTCGATCGGGCCGAGATCGCCGCGGCCCTGACGAGCCTGTCCGATGTCCAGCGCGAGGCGCTCGAGCTGGCTTACTTCGGCGGCCTGACGCAGCAGGAAATTGCCATCCAGACGGGAACGCCGCTCGGGACGGTGAAGAGTCGCGTGCGGCTCGGACTGCTGGCGATGCGCCGGGCGCTCATCGGCGACGTCGGTGGCGGCGGCAATGGCGGCAGCGGCGAAGGCGCCGATGGCGCCCGATCGAGCGACCCCGGCGGGGGAGCGCTCGCGTGAACGACGAGCCGATGACCCACGAGACTGCCCATGGTTTCGCCGCCGCCTACGTCCTCGGTGCGCTCGAGCCCGCCGAGGAGGCGGCCGTTCGCGAGCACCTGCGGACCTGCCCGGAGCCGCATGACGAGTTCGCAGAGCTCGGCGGCGTGGTGCCCTACCTGGCCGAGCTCCCCGGCCTCGAGCTGGTCGAACCGCCGGCGTCGCTGCGCGACAGGATCATGGCTGCGGCCGCCGCCGACCTGGCGGAACGAAGGGCCACGACACCAACCGCACCGGCTGCTCCCGCTTCGCCCGCTGCGCCGATGCCGGCCGCAGCGCCGCCCGCTGGAGTGCCGGGTTCGACCGTCCCGTTCCCATCGGCCCCCGAGCGCGCCGAGCGGGCGGCGCGGACCGGCCGTGGAGCGGGCACGCTCGGCTGGGTCGCCCGGATCGCGGCCGTCGTCGCGATCGTCGTCCTGGGTGGCTGGAACCTCGTCCTCCAGGGCCAGTTATCGGACGCGCGAGCCTACGATCGGGCCGTCGCAGCCGTCATCGACGCCGCCGGCGAGCCGGGCAACCAGACCGTGGTCCTGACGCCGACAAAGGATGGGCGGGGCGCCGGCATCGCGGCGGTTGCGGCGGACGGGTCGGTGGTGATGGCGCTGCGCGACCTGCCGGCGACGACCGGAACGCAGGTCTACGAGGCATGGGTGATCGCGGCCGGCAGTCCGGCGCCGGTCCCTGTCGGCGGCTTCACCGTCGGTCCGACCGGAACGGCCGCATTCACGACGCAACCCGTCGCGACGCCACCGGGATCGACGATCGCCCTCAGCCTCGAGCCATCCGCGGGCAGCACGACGCCGCGCGGGGCGATCGTCGCGACAGGAGTCTCGACAGCACCGAAAAGCTGATCGCCGCTCCGGCGAGCCCGGTTCGCCCGAGCCTCGATCGAGGTTAGCCTTGCGTCGCCTCGATTGGCCCGCGGCCCTCGGCGCGGGCCTTTTCGAGCGCCGCCTGCGCCGCGGCCAGGAGCGTTTCCGCGTCCCCGCCGTCGGTCGGGAAGCGGGCGACACCGGCAGACACCGAAATTCTCCGACCCTCGACGGCCGGCAGCGCCGCGATGCCCTCGAGCACCCGTCGGGCGACCGTCATCCCGGCCGACCCGGGAGCAATCAGGACGAACTCGTCGCCGCCGAACCTGGCGACGGTGTCGACGAGCCGGACGGCGGCAGCCAGCGCGCTCGCGACGGATCGGAGCACGTCGTCGGCGGCTTCCCGCCCGACCGCCTCGTTTGTCGCCGTGAACCCGTCGACGTCGAAAATCGCCACCGACACCTCGCTGCCCTGGCGTCCGGCTCGGGCGAGCTCCAGCTCGAGGACCCGGTCGAACGTCCGGGCATTGGCAAGGCCTGTCAGCGGGTCGGTGTGAGCCAGGCGCTCGAACCACTCGGAGCGCTCGGCCACGCTCGATGCCAGCCGTGAGCGATCGACCGCGACGGCGACCAGATCCGCCACTGCACGCAGGAAGGTGATCTCATCCTCATCGCCGGAATGATCGCCACCCCAGCCGAAGGCGATCGCGCCGACACCCTGCTCGATCCCGCCGCGGGCAACGATGAGCGGAAAGGCCAGCGTGTCGGCAGACGCTGCGTCCGCTCCATCGCGGCCGGCGATGGCGAGAGGATGATCCTGGCCGGCGACCGCTTCGACGAGCGCGGCCTGGCCGGCCTCGTCCAGGCCGAGCGTGAACGTCAGCTCCGGGGCCGGCCGATCGGGATCCTGCAGGCTGATCGCCGCGTTCGCTGCCCCGACGACGGCGACTGCCGCGCCAACGAGCGATCCGAGCGTCTCGTCGAGATCGGCGCCGCGAGCCAACGCCGCGGATCCGGCAATGAGGGCGGTCAAGGGACCTGGTCGCTGGCTGTCGGCGTCGGGCACGAGCGGTCTCCTGCGGCGGTTGCGCCGATCGTGTGGGGCCAGTGACGGTCGATCGGACGGCTGGCGCATCGTACACCGCGCCGCGGTCAGGCCGACCGTGGGCGAG
>DATHGS010000205.1:0-2094 GCA_035490155.1 Candidatus Methylomirabilota bacterium
GTTTAATGGAGTTGCTTTCGATCGGCAAGCGCTTTCGCTCGATGCGCTACCACGATCGCCTCAACCAGGTGCAGCTGCTGACGATGAGCGCGGTGGATTTTCTCGATCAGTGGTTCGATACCGATGTCCTCAAGGCGACGATGGCGGCCTCGGGGATCATCGGGACCTACCAGGGCGTCCGCTCGCCCGGCACGGCCTATGTCCTGCTCCACCATTACATGGGCGAGATCGACGGGGCCTTCCGGGCCTGGGGCATCCCCAAGGGTGGCACCGGCGGGGTCTCGAATGCGATCGCCTCGGCGGCTCGTTCGCTCGGCGTCGAGATCAGGACCGAGGCGCCGGTCACCCGGATTCTCGTGCGAAATGGCCGCGCCACCGGCGTCGCCCTCGAGAGCGGCGAGGAGATCGAGGCCGCGGATGTTTTGTCGTCGGTCGACTCCAGCCGGACGTTCCTTGGGCTCCTCGAGCCTGGCACGCTGGACCCGGAGTTCGAGGAGGAGGTCCGCCGCTTCAAGTTCCGGGGCTCGTCGGGCAAGGTCAACCTGGCCGTCGATCGGTTGCCGGACTTCGCGTGCCTGCCGGGCGTCGGCGAGCACCTCCGCGGAGCGATCTCCTTCAGCCCGTCGGTCGACGAGATGGAGCGCGCCTACGACGACGCCAAGTACGGCCACTTCTCGACGAAGCCGTACATCGACATGATCATCCCCACGCTCGTCGACCCGTCGATGGCGCCTCCGGGCAAGCACGTCATCAGTTGTTTCGTCCAGTACGCACCGTACAAGCTGGCGCCGGAGCTGGGGACGTGGGACGACCAGCGCGATGCGTTCGGCGACGCGGTCATCGATCGGATCGCCGAGTTCGCCCCGAACATCCGCGACATCATCCTGTTCCGCAACGTCCAGACGCCCCTCGACATCGAGCGGACGACGGGCCTGACGGAGGGCAACATCTTCCAGGGCGAGCTGAGCCTCGAACAGCTCTTCTTCAACCGGCCAGTGCCGGGCTACGCCCGCTTCCGCACGCCGATCCGGGACCTCTGGCTGTGCGGCTCGGCGACGCACCCGGGCGGCGGGATCATGGGCGCCAACGGCCGGATCGCGGCGATGGAAGTGCTCCGCGCTCGCGGCCGACGAGCCGCCTGACAATGACCGATACCTACGACGTCGCCGTCATCGGCGGCGGGCACAACGGCCTCGTCACGGCCGCGTATCTCGCCCGGGCCGGTCGTCGGGTCGTCGTTCTCGAACGTCGGGATCGAGTCGGCGGCGCGGCCGAGACCGCGGAACTCGGCGGGGTGCGGGTGCCGCGACTGGCGCATACGATCGGTCGGTTGCGTCCGTCGGTTGTCCGCGACCTCGACCTGCGCTCCCACGGGCTGCGCCTGCTCGCGCCCGACGTTCGCTCGTTCGCGCCGCAGCCGGACGGTCGGGCGGTGACGTTCTGGAGCGACCAGGCGAGGACGGTCGAGGGTCTGCGCGGCTGGTCGGCCCACGACGCGGACGCCTGGCCCGATTTTGATCGGCTCGTCCGGGCCCTCGGAAGGTTCCTCGGCGAGATCGCCGGCCAGACCCCGCCCGACATCCATGCCCCAGGCCTCGGCGACGCACTCGCGGGATTGAAGCTCGGGCGGACGTTCCGCGGGCTCGGCAAGCGCGACGCCCACACGATCCTGCGGGTCCTGCCGATGGCGATCGCCGACTTCGTCGCGGAATCGTTCGAGACCGATGCGGTTAGGGCGGCGGTTGCCTGGCGCGGCGTGCAGTACGCCTCTGTCGGGCCGTGGTCGGCGGGCACAGCGGCGAACCTGCTCTCCGACTCGGCGGGCAACGACGGGGGAGGCGCCGGCCAGACGATCTTCGCCGAGGGCGGACCCGGTGCGCTGAACGATGCCCTGGCGGCGGCCCTCGTGGCTGCGGGCGGCGAGATCCGGACCGGCGCCGACGTCACGGCGATCAGCTCGAAGGACGGACGGGTGACCGGCGTCGCCCTCGCGCAGGGCGAGGAGATCGGGGCCGCGGCTGTCGTCTCCGGCCTCGACCCCAAGCGAACCCTGACCACGCTGTGCGATCCGGTCGCGATCGGTCCCTCGATGCT